>NZ_JBSFVR010000131.1:0-19020 GCF_053592415.1 Streptomyces sp. NPDC002690
CCGGCGTTGCCGGGACGGCCGGTCGTGCCGCCCGGGAAGGCGCCCGCGCCGGTGGGGACCCGTGGGTGGCGGCACGTGGGCGGGGACGGACGCCCGGGTCGGTGCTACGAGCGGCTGCTGGGACGGAACGCGCATCCGTCGCTGCCGAAGAAGCTTCCGACGCTCCGCAGCCGGGGCCCCTTCCCTCCGTCACGGACGGCGGCTTTCGGCGGGAACGCCTCGCGCGGCCACCGTCCGCCGTCAGGCGCGGGGTGACGACGAGCGGCCGCGCCCGGTCACGTACCGCTCTGGCGCTCCGTCGGCCGGGCCCCCTGCCGGCGTGCGGTGCTGGCACGCACGATGAGTTCCGGTGCGACGGTGAGGTGTGCCGTGCCGGTGGCGGTTCCCTCGATGTGCTCCAGCAGCAGTGCGATGCTGTTGCGGCCGAGCGCGGCGAAGTCCTGGCGGACCGTCGTGAGCGGCGGGGGGAAGAACTCCGCCTCCGGGATGTCGTCGAACCCGGCCACCGCCACGTCCTGGGGCGTCTGGAAACCCGCCTCCCGCAGGGCGCGCAGCACTCCGAGGGCCATCTGGTCGTTGGCCACGAAGACCGCGGTGAGCCCGGGACCCTGCGGTGAGGAGGCGACACGCCCGGCGAGCTGCTGTCCCGCCCGGTACCCGGACATCGGGCTCCAGTCGCCGCGCAGCGGCGTCGGGATCTCGGCGCCCGCTTCGCGGAGCGCACCCTCCCAGCCGGCGGTCCGGGCCTCGCTCTCCAGCCAGTCGCGGGGTCCGGCGACGTGCCAGACGGTGGAGTGGCCGGAGGCGAGCAGGTGCTCGGTGATCATGCGGGCCCCGAGCTCCTGGTCGAGCGAGACGCCCGGCAGGTCGAGGTCGTGGCCGCCCTCCACGGTCACCACGGGGCAAGGAGCCTGGAGCGTGGTGAGCGCGCGCACCGCGTCGCGCTGCGGCGTGATGGCGATGATCCCCTCCACGCCCCATGCGCTGAGGTGCTCCATCGCCTCGGTCAGCGCCGCCCGGCTGGCCACCCGCAGGGTGACGGCCGAGACGAGATATCCCCGGTCGCGTGCCGCCTCCTGCACGCCGGCGAGGGTGCTCGCCGGCCCGTGGAGCGTGGTGTTGACGGCGATGACGCCGAGTGTGTGGGTGCGCCGGGTCGCGAGCGCGCGGGCCGCCGAGTTGCGGCGGTAGCCGAGCCGTTCGATGGCCTCGGTCACCTGGGTGCGGGTCTTGACGCTCACGTTCGGGTGCTCGCTGAGTACCCGCGAGACGGTCTGGTGCGACACGCCTGCCACGCGTGCCACGTCCGCCATCGTGGGTGCTCTCGAGGCATCTGCGGGCCGGGGCAAATCCGTTTCCTCTCTGTGGAGACCGGAGCGTGGGGGGAGGGACGTCGACCTCAAGGTACCTGTCCTGTGCAGGTGTACGAAGGCCGCTGTGGCGGAGCGTCGTTCCCGGGTGAGTGCGCGCTCACATCGTGCCCCTTCCCGAGCGCCAAGATCCTTGCCAGTTGCGGCCAGGGGCTTGAGTTCGAGTCATGTTAGCGCTCACAATCTAGCTGCGTCAGTACGCGTGACGTCATGAAGCGCGGACGTCATGAAACTCGGACGTCGCGGTGCTCGACTTCGAGGCGTGCCGGTGTACCGGCACCGCGGTGCCCGGCGGGGCGCGGGACGTGTGGGGCCGGGACGGCCCCTCCGTGTGTTCCGGTCCGTTCCGGGGAGCGGTTGCTGTCGTCCTTGTCAGAGAACGGTCCAGAGAGACGGTGAACGCGTCATGAGCGAGACCACACTCCGCGCACTGCGCACTGAGGTGCTGGCCGCCAACCTGAGGATTCCCCAGGCCGGGCTGGCAACACTGACCTGGGGAAACGTCAGTGCGGTGGACCGTGAGTCGGGGGTCTTCGTCATCAAGCCGTCCGGCGTCTCCTACGCCGAACTCACCGAACGGGACCTGGTGGTGGTCTCGCTCGACGACGGCGGTGTGGTGGAGGGGCGGCTGCGGCCGTCCACCGACACCGAGACCCACCGCTGTCTCTACCGGGCGTTCCCGTCCATCGGCGGAGTGACGCACACGCACTCGGAACACGCCGTCGCCTTCGCCCAGGCGCGCGTGCCCATACCCGTACTCGGCACGACCCACGCCGACACCTTCAACGGGCCCGTCCCCGTCACCTCGGACCTCACCGCCGAACAGTGCGCCGAGGACTACGAGTACAACACCGGCCAGGTCATCGTCACCATGCTGGAGGGCGACGACCGACGCGCCCGCGAGGTGCCGGGCGCGCTCGTCTCGCGCCACGGTCCGTTCACCTGGGGAGCCACCGCGACCGAATCGCTGGAGAACGCGATCATCTGCGAGGCGGTGGCCAAGATGGCGCTGCACACGCTCGCCCTGCGGCCGGCCGGCGCCGGGGCGACACCTCCGCCGCAGCATCTGCTGGACCGCCACTTCACCCGCAAGCACGGGCCGGACGCCTACTACGGCAACCCCTGATCCTCGCGCGCGGGGTTCACCCGGGGAGAGCCGGCGGTTCGTGACGGTCATGGTCTCCCTGGAGGTGGTCGGGCGGGGGAGTACGGGCGTCCCGGTCCGCTCCGGTGCGACACGCCGCGCCGGAGCGGACCGGCAGGTCTCAGCTGGTGACCAGGAAGGTCGCGTCCTGCCGGTCGGTGGCCGGGGACGACGACGTGAGCGGGTCGATGCGCAACTGGTAGTCGCTGTGGCGGAGGTAGCGGGTGGGGTAGTTGTACGAGCGGTAGGAGACTGCCGAGGCGTCACCCAGCCCCGCGGTGGGGTAGAAGGTCGCGTCGGCGGCGAAGGTCGCGCTCTTGTCGTTGGTGTTCAGCACGATCGAGTAGGCGCTGTGCCGGAGGAACTGCCCGGGATGGTTGACCGACTCGAAGGAGACCCCGGAGCCGTCGGCGAGGCCGGCCACGATCTTCCACTGGGAGTCCGCGTACGGGTCGAACGGATAGGCGTCGATCCGGCCCGCGAAGTTGCTGTGCCGTACGTACCGGTCGGGGTAGTTGTACGACTTCAGCCGGTTCCAGGAGGGCGTCCCCCAGGCGGACTTCATGCCGTTCAGCTCGGCGGTGGTGATCGGTGTGATGCCCGCGTGCTTGGAGTTGAGCGGCTGGGTGTACGCGCGCTGGTCGACCGGGGTCCAGTTGCCGGCCGCGAGATCGCCGGTCTGCCAGGCGTAGAAGACCCCGTTGGGGGTGTACGTGTCGCCCCAGAGGTACCAGGTATTGCCGGAGAGCGACTTGACCAGCACCGGAGCCTCGGTACCACCGTGGGCGACCGGCCCGGTGTAGGTGGCGCTGTTGAAGGAACCCGGATCGAGGGACGTGGACTTGGCCCCGTAGAGCTCGTTGCCGCGCTTGTAGTAGAGGTAGTTCGTGCCGTTCACGTTGGTCACGACGTCCGCGTCGATGATGCCGAACCCGGGGTCGAAGTAGGTCTGGGCGGCGGACAGCGTGACGAAATCCGTGGTGTACGTCGCCATGATGACGTCACGGGTGCCGTTGTTCGCGGAGTAGATGATGGCGTACTGCTGGCGCGAGGCGTCCCAGAACGCCTCCGGGGCCCAGGCGTGGGTGGCGGCCAGGGAATGCACCTTCAGGCGGCGGTAGTTGGTGAAGGACCGCAGATCGGTGGAGTCCCAGGCGTGGATGTACTGGTTGGTCTCGCTCCAGTTCGTGCCGTTGAGGTCGGTGGCGAGGACGGTGAAGGTGCCGTCCTGCTTGCGCAGGATGAAGGGGTCGCGCAGACCCTTCGTGCCGGCCGTGGGGGTGACGACCGGGGCGTTCTGGTTGAGCGGGGTCCACTGCAGGCCGTCCGGGCTCACCGCCAGGTGCAGCCCGTAGTTGTTGCCGGCGCCCTGGTTGGACTCGGTGAAGTACGCCATCGCGTACCCGCCGTAGACCGGTGCGGCCTGGGCGCGGGGGGCGGGCAGAAGCACGAGCGCGGCCATCAGCAGGCCGATCAGCCCGGGTACGACCCCGAGCGCGCGTAAGGGGGAACGTCGAAGGAGGGACATGGTGGCCCTTCGGATCGTGGTGCGGGGCGGGTGGCGTGGAGCCGTACTCGCGGCGCCGAACCGTGGAGGGAGCGTCCGGGGCCGCCGCGTCGGGGGACGGCGGGTGCTCCTGGCGGCGGGGGGCTCCGGTCGCGACGGCGCACGAGCGTCATCGCGTCGGGCCGGCGGGGCGCCGGAACGGGCGTGCGTCAAGGAGTGTTAACGCTAACAATGTACATGTCAATAGGGTGTGTCGTGGGGGAGTGGAGAGCGGAAGGCGGGTGAGTGTGCAGGTCGCGGCGGGTACGCCGAAGGCCCGGCGCGCCTCGGGGTGTCCCGTGAAGCGCGCCGGGTGCGGCCGTGGCGGCGTGCCGGTGCGGCCGTTCGGTGCGATCGTCGGCGGGCGCGACGCTGAGGGCGGGCCCGGGTCACTCCTCCGTGACGGAGAAACGCAGCACGGTCCTGGAGTGGTAGACCTCGCCGGGCCGTACGAGGGTGCTGGGGTCGTCGGTACGGTTGGGGGAGTCCGGGAAGTGCTGGGTCTCCAGCGCCACCCCCGCGTGCCGTCCGTACGCGCGTCCGCTCTTGCCGGTGATCTCGCCGGCGAGGAGGTTGCCGGTGTATACCTGCAATCCCGGTTCGCTGGTGTGCAGCTCCAAGCGCCGACCGGAGGCCGGTGCGTGGAGTACTGCGGCACTGCGCGGAAGCGCGGACGGAGTCTTCCCGAGCACCCAATTGTGATCGAAACCGCCACCTCCCAGGCGCAGTTGCTCGTCTTCCTCGGCGAACACCGCTGAAAGGGGGCGGGGCTGACGCAGATCGAACGGGGTCCCCTCGACCGGCCGGTGGGGGCCGCTCGGGATCAGCGCCGCGTCGACGGGTGTCCAGCGAGACGCGTGGATCTGGAGTTCGTGCCCGAGCACGTCACCGCTGCCCTCTCCCTCCAGGTTCCAGTAGGTGTGGTTGGTGAGGTTGACGACCGTCGGAGCGTCACTCACCGCGTGGTAGTCGAAGGTCAGGGCGTTGTCCCGGTCCAGCGTGCAGGTGAGCCGGACGCTCAGGGCGCCCGGGAAGCCCTGGTCGCCGTCGGGACTGAGCAGGAAGAGCCGTACGCCGGTGCGGTCGGCGGAGTGGACCGGTTCGGCACGCCACACCCGGCGGTCGAAGCCGTCGGGGCCGCCGTGCAGGGAGTGGCCGGTGTCCTGGGTGTCGAGCTGCCGGACCACACCGTCCACCACGAGCCGGCCGCCGGCGATCCGGTTGGCGTAACGGCCCACCGTCGCACCGAAGTAGGAAGCCGGCCCGCGCACCGTCGGTGCGTCCGTACCCGCGAGCACCACGTCGGCGAATCGCCCCCGCCGGTCCGGGAGCAGCAGCGAGTGCAGCCGGGCACCGAGGGTGTGGACCTCCGCCCGGGCCTGCCCGGGGAAGCCGAACACCCAGCGGTCGCCGGTCCCGGTGTCGGGCAGTCGGTACGGGCGGCCGGACGGGTCCGGACGCTCGTCGGACGCCTGCGGCGGGGCGGCCGGTGACTCGGTCGGGTGGTGCATACGTGTGTCCCTCGGTGTCGGTTCGGTGGTCCGGGCCGAAGGGCCCGGGGGGTGGCGGTCCGCCGGGTCAGTCCGTGGGTTTCCGGTTCCCGCCCAGGAGCCGCTGGAGCACGATGAAGACGAAGAGCAGGGCGCCGATCACGATCCGGGTCCACCAGGAGCTCAGCGTGCCCTGGAAGTTGATGACCGTCTGGATCATGCCGAGGACCAGGACGCCGAGCGCGGTGCCCAGGACGAAGCCGGAGCCACCGGTCAGCAGGGTGCCGCCGATCACCGTCGCCGCGATGGCGTCGAGCTCCATGCCGACCGCGTGCAGCGCGTAGCCGGAGAGCATGTAGAACGTCAGCAGGACACCGCCGAGCGCGGAGCACAGCCCGCTCACCGCGTACACGGCCACTTTGGTGGGGCCCACGGGCAGCCCCATCAGCCGCGCCGAGGTCTCGTTGCCGCCGAGGGCGTGGACGTTGCGGCCGAAGCGGGTGTGGTGCAGCGCCACGAAGGCCGCGGCGAGCACGACCAGCGCGATGACCACGGCGGGCGAGACGAACAGCCCTCCGGGCATCACCAGCCGGGTCTGGGCGATGGTGACCGTCGTGGGGTCGCTGATGGAGATGGACTCGGTGCTGATCGTGTAGCAGAGGCCGCGCGCCAGGAACATGCCGGCCAGCGTCACGATGAAGGGCTGGATCTCGAAGGTGTGGATGACCCACCCCATCAGGGCCCCGCCGCCCGCGCCCACCAGCAGGACCAGCGGAATGACGGCGAACAGGGGCCACCCCTGCCGCTCCACCAGCCAGGCGGTGAGCATGGTCGACAGCGCCACCACCGACCCCACCGACAGATCGATGCCGCCGGTCAGGATGACGAAGGTGACACCGATGGCCACCACCAGCAGGAAGCTGTTGTCGATCAGCAGGTTCAGCAGCACCTGGGTGGAGAAGAACCCGTCGTACCGCGCCGAACCGACGGCGAACATCGCCACCAGGAGCACCGAGGTGACCACCAGCGGGACGCGGGTGCGTGCGCGGGGGGAGAGAGGGGCGCGGAACGGCCGCGCGAGGGTGTCGGCGACACCCGCGATGCCGGTGCTCATGTACGTACCTCCTGCGGGAGCGGGCTGTCGTCCGTCGCGGCGTTCTGTCGGGAGGCTGCCGGTTTCCGGCGGCTCAGGACCTTCGCCCGGAAGACGGGCGACTGGATCAGGCAGACCGCGATCACGACGAAGGCCTTGAAGACCAGCGTCGTCTCGGGCGGGACACCCAGGGTGTAGACCGTGGTGGAGAGGGTCTGGATGATCAGGGCACCGAGCACCGTCCCGCCGAGCGAGAACCGGCCGCCGGTCAGCGCGGTACCGCCGATGACCACCGCGAGGATCGCGTCCAGCTCGATCCAGAGGCCAGCGTTGTTGCCGTCCGCGCTGGACACGTTGGAACTGATCATCAGTCCGGCCACGGCGGCGCACAGGGCGCAGAAGACGTACACCACCGTGAGCAGGCCCGCAGCCCGGATGCCGACCAGCCGGCTGGCGGCCGGGTTGCCGCCCACCGACTCGATCAGCAGCCCCAGGGCGCTGCGCCGGGTCACCAGCGAGGTGAGGACCACGATCACCGCCGCCAGCAGGACGGCGAAGGGGAACATCAGCCAGTAGCCGCCGCCGATCATCTTGTACGGGCTGCTGGTGACGGTGATGATCTGGCCGTCCGACACCAGCTGGGCGATGCCCCGGCCGGCGACCATGAGGATCAGCGTGGCCACGATGGGCTGCACGCCCAGACGCGAGACCAGCGTGCCGTTGACCAGGCCGAGCACGACCGCGCCGCCCAGGGCGACCGCGACCGCCCCGAGCACGGTGGAGACGCTGCCGGGACGCGACGAGCCCGCGATGTGCTCGCAGGCCAGCGCACCGGCGATGGCGACCGTGGAGCCGACCGAGAGATCGATGCCGCGGGTCGCGATGACGAGTGTCATACCCAGCGACACCAGGACGAGCGGGGCGCCGAACTGGAGGATGTCGATCAGGCTGCCGTAGAGGTGGTCGCCCCGGACGTGGATGGCGAAGAAGTCGTGGGTGAAGGCGAGATTGCCGAGCAGCAGGGCCGCCAGGACGGCCGACGGCCAGAACAGCCGGTGGCGCAGCAGTCGTTGTCCGACGCCGCCGGCCGACGGGCCCTTGGCGGGGTGCGGGGTCATGAGTCCTCTCCGGTGGCGATGGTGGCCAGAACGCGTTCGGGGGTGACGGTCTCGTCGTTGGTCAGGGTGGCGACCATGCGGTGGTCCCGCAGCACCCCGATGCGGTGGCTCAGGCGCAGGACCTCCTCCAGCTCCGCCGAGATGAACAGCACCGCTGTGCCCTGGGCGGAGAGCTTGGCGACGAGCTTCTGGATCTCGGCCTTGGCCCCGATGTCGATGCCGCGGGTCGGCTCGTCCAGGATCAGCAGCTTGGGATCGGTCAGCAGCCAGCGCGCGAGCAGCACCTTCTGCTGGTTGCCGCCGCTGAGGTGCCGTACCTGCGCCTCGGGGTCGGTGGGGCGGATGTCCAGCGCGGAGATCCAGTGCCGCGTCAGTTCGTCCTGCCTGGCCCGCGAGATCGGCCTGGTCCAGCCGCGCGCGGCCTGCATCGCCAGCACGATGTTCTCGCGCACGGTGAGTTCGCCCACCAGCCCCTCGGACTTGCGGTTCTCGGAGCAGAAGGCGATTTTGCGGGCGATGGCGGCCCGGGGGGTGCGCAGCGAAGCCGCCTCGCCCTGGATCCGCAGCTCCCCGGTGTCCGCGCTGTCGGCGCCGAAGAGCAGCCGCGCGGCTTCCGTACGGCCCGAGCCCAGGAGCCCCGCGAGGCCGATCACCTCGCCGGGCCGGATGTCGAGGTCGTAGGGCTCGATGTAGCCGGTCCGGCCCAACTGCCGTGCCTGGAGATAGGGTTCCTCGGCCGCGCGCTCCTCGGCCTCCTCGTGCGCGGCCTCCGAGAGCTCGTCCAGGGTGGCCAGTTCGCCGCCGATCATGCGCTGTACCAGGGAGACGTGGGTGAGTTCACCGATGGGGTACTCACCTTCGAGCCGGCCGTTGCGCAGGACGGTGACCCGGTCACAGATCTCGAAGACCTGGTCGAGGAAGTGCGTCACGAAAAGGATGGCCACCCCGCGGTCGCGCAGCCGGCGCACCAGGGTGAAGAGCTGGGCGACCTCCTCGCGGTCGAGGCTGGAGGTGGGCTCGTCCAGGACGAGTACCTTCGCCGAGACGTCGACCGCCCGGACGATGGCCACCAGTTGCTGCACCGCGAGGGAGTGCGAGTCCAGTGGCCCGGTGACATCGAGATCGAGCTCCAGTTCCGCCAGGAGCTCACCGGCCCGTCGCCGCAGCGCGGACCAGTGGATCAGGCCGAATCTGCGCGGTTCGCGTCCGATGAGGATGTTCTCCGCCACCGAGAGGTTGGAGCAGAGGTTCACCTCTTGGTAGACGGTGCTGATCCCGGCGTTCTGCGCCTGGAGCGGATCGCCGAACTCCCGGGCCCCACCGTCGACGAGGATGGTGCCACCGTCCGCGGGATGCACGCCGGTGAGCACCTTGATCAGGGTGGACTTGCCGGCGCCGTTCTCCCCCATCAGGGCATGGACCTCACCCGGGTAGAGCCGCAGGCCGACCCCGTCCAGGGCCAGCACCCCGGGGAACTCCTTCCGGATGCCGTGGGCTTCGAGAACCGGCCGAGGGCGGTCGGTGGGGTTCGTCTCAAGGGTGGGTGGGGCTGCCATCCGCCCTCCTCTCGTCGGTGTGGCCGAAGGGACCGCGGGCCGGCGGCTCGTCGCGTACGCTCGCCGGCTCGGTCCGGTGGTCCTGCGGGTGCTGCCGGCCGGGCCCGGTGCGCCTCGGTGGGTTTCGGTACTCGCGGGCCGGCCGGCCTCGGGTACGTCAGTACTGGCGGGTCGGCAGGGCTGCCGCGGCCTTGTCCTGCGGGAAGACGCCTTCCACGGTCTCGACGCGTGCCGGGACGCTCTCGCCGGCCGCGACCTTCTTCGCGAGTTCCATCAGCTGGTCGCCGAGGAGGGGGTTGCACTCCACGACGACATTGATCTTGCCCTCGGTCATGGCGGTGAAGGCGTCCTTGATGCCGTCCACCGAAATGATCTTGATGTCGGTACCCGGCTTCTTGCCCGCCTCCTCGATGGCCTGGATCGCACCCAGGGCCATGTCGTCGTTGTGGGCGTACAGCACGTCGATGTCCTTCTGGGACTTGAGGAAGGCCTGCATGACCTCCTTGCCCTTGGCACGGGTGAAGTCACCGGTCTGGGAAGCGACGATCTTGAACTTCGGGTCGGACTTGATGACGTCTCCGAAGCCGGCCTTGCGGTCGTTGGCCGGAGCCGAACCGGTGGTCCCCTGGAGCTCGACGATGTTGACGGGGTCCGTCTCGTTCTTGTACTCGGCGGTCAGCCACTCGCCGGCCGACTTGCCCTCCTTGATGAAGTCCGAGCCCAGGAAGGTCTTGTAGAGCGAGGTGTCCTGCGAGTCGACGGCCCGGTCGGTGAGGATCACCGGGATGCCCGCGTCCTTCGCCTCCTTGAGCACGGTGTCCCAGCCGGACTCCACCACCGGCGAGAAGGCGATGACGTCCACCTTCTGCTGGATGAAGGTGCGGATCGCCTTGATCTGGTTCTCCTGCTTCTGCTGCGCGTCGGAGAACTTCAGGGTGACACCGGCCTTCTTGGCCGCGTCCTGGACGGACTTGGTGTTGGCGGTACGCCATCCGCTTTCCGCGCCCACCTGGGCGAAGCCGAGGACGAGCTTGCCGTCGGACTTGTTCCCGCCGGAACCGCCGCCGGCCGGAGTCGTCTCGGTGGAGCATGCGGTCATCGTCGACGCGGCGAGGATGCCGACGGCGAGGGCGTAGGCGATTCTGCGGGCCATGGTGGTGTGTCCTCTCGGAGGGATGTCGTCGCTGCCGACGTGAAGCGATCCGGTACGCCGCACAGGGAGCCGGACCGGCCGAAGACGGTGCGGGGATTCCGGCACGGCCGAAAGCCCGGGTGGTGACGGCGGGAGGTTCATGGGGTGCGCCGCGAGCAGTGTGAGCGCTAACACTGCGGTATCTCAAGCCCTGTGCGCGAGTTACCTATTTGTGACACGGCGGCGCATGGTGGGTGGGGCCGGGGGAGGGGGAGGGGCTGCCGTGGCGGTCCCGAGATCCGTACGCGGGAAGGGCAAGTTCCGTTTGCCGCAGTGGGGTTGTGGGCCGCTCGCGGGGTGGCCGCCCGGTTTTCCGGCGCCCGGCACCTCCTCGGGTGATCGCGCCGTCGGGATGCGAGGGTGCGAGGGCGTCGCGCTGTGCGTCCGGAGCCGGCTGAGCCGAAGGGGTTGAGGTGGAACGCGAAAGGTGAAGCGGCCGCACTGCTCTTGATTTCACAATTGTTAGCGTTCACACTTTTGGCTGTCGGCGGTCCCGCTCATTCGGCTCCGCGCCGCACAGTCGCTGGTGGGCCGCCTGTCGACCACCTTTCCCGAAGGGCAATCCTGGTGACTTCCCATCCGTCCCGTACGCCGTACGACCCGTCAGGTCCGGCGGGCGCCGAGCAGTACACCGTGGGCGTCGACTTCGGCACGCTGTCCGGACGCGCCGTCGTCGTCCGGGTGCGCGACGGTGAGGAACTCGCCTCCGCCGTGCACGAGTACACCCACGGCGTGATCGACCGTCGACTTCCCGGGAGCCAGACCTCCCTTCCCCCCGACTGGGCGCTGCAGCATCCGGAGGACTGGTGCGACGTACTCCGCTCGGCCGTGCCCGCCGCGGTGCGGGCGGCCGGCATCGATCCCCGCGCCGTCGTCGGGATCGCCACCGACTTCACGGCGTGCACGGTGCTGCCGACCCTGGCCGACGGCACCCCGCTCGCCGCGACAGGGCTCTCCGGCAGCCCGCACGCCTGGCCCAAACTCTGGAAACACCACGCCGCGCAGGACCAGGCCGACCGGATCAACGCGCTCGCCCACGAAAGGGGCGAGAAGTGGATCACCCGCTACGGCGGAAAAATCTCCGCGGAGTGGCAGTTCGCCAAGGCCCTCCAAGTGCTGGAGGAGGACCCTGAGGTCTACGCCCGGTGCGCCCGCTGGATCGAGGCGTCCGACTGGATCGTGTGGCAGCTCACCGGAAGCGAGTCCCGCAACGCCTGCGCAGCCGGGTACAAGGGCATCCACCAGGACGGCTCCTATCCCACCGAGGAGTACCTCGCCGCCCTGCACCCGGACTTCGCGGACTTCGCGCGCACCCGTCTGGAGTTCCCGCTGGCGGCACTCGGCTCACGCGTCGGTTCGCTGACCGCCCGGGCGGCGGAGTGGACCGGCCTGCCCGAGGGGATCGCCGTCGCCGCGGGCAACGTCGACGCGCACGTCGCGGCCGCCGCCGCCCAGGCGGTGGAGAACGGCCGGCTGCTGGCCATCATGGGCACCTCCAGCTGCCACGTGGTCAACGGTCCCGCCCTCGCCGACGTGCCCGGTATCTGCGGAGTCGTCAACGGCGGGATCGTCGAGGGCGCGTACGGCTACGAGGCGGGCCAGAGTGCGGTCGGCGACATCTTCGGCTGGGCCATCGGCCAGGGAGTCCCCGCCGACTACGCCGCCGAAGCCGCCTCCCGGGGCGAGAACCTGCACGAACTGCTGACCCGCAAGGCCGCCGCCCAGCCGGTCGGCGGCCACGGGCTGGTGGCCCTGGACTGGATGAACGGCAACCGGTCCGTCCTGGTCGACCACCACCTCTCCGGCATCCTCGTCGGACTCACCCTGACCACCCGCCCCGAGGACGTCTACCGGGCGCTGCTCGAAGCCACCGCCTTCGGCACCCGGGTCATCGTCGAGACACTGGAATCCGGCGGAGTGCCGGTGGACGAGTTCATCGTCACCGGAGGGCTCAAGAAGAACACCCTGCTCATGCAGATCTACGCCGACGTGCTGCGCCGCCCCGTCTCGCTCGCCGCCTCCGAACAGGGCCCGGCCCTCGGCTCCGCCATCCACGCGGCCGTCGCCGCCGGAGCCCACCCCGACGTCCGCACCGCGACCGCCGCCATGGGCAGACTCCACCGGAACGTCTACCTCCCCGACCCCGGCCGCGCCGACGCCTACGACGCGCTCTTCGCCGAATACCGCCTGCTCCACGACCACTTCGGCGTCCGGGACGGCCTCCTCCACCGCCTGCGCCGCATCCGCAACCACGCACTCACCAGCACCCCGGCCGACTGACCCGCCGGACGACCGCCACCCGACCCGCCACACTTCACCCACCGGGAGTCCCCGTGTCCAGCCAGGCCCCCTCCGCACGCGAAATATGGTTCCTCACCGGCAGCCAAGGCCTCTACGGAGAGGAGACGCTCCGACAGGTGGCCGAACAGTCCGGCGCCATCGCCGCGGCCCTCGCCGACTCCGCCGAGATGCCCGCCCGGATCGTCTGGAAGCCCGTTCTGACGGACAGCTCCGCGATCCGCAAGATCTGCCTGGACGCCAACACCGACGAGCGGTGCGTCGGACTGATCGCCTGGATGCACACCTTCTCACCGGCGAAGATGTGGATCTCCGGCCTGGACGCCCTGCGCAAGCCGCTGCTGCACCTGCACACCCAGTCGAACGTGGCCCTGCCCTGGGCCACCATCGACATGGACTTCATGAACCTCAACCAAGCCGCCCACGGAGACCGGGAGTTCGGGTACATCCAGTCCCGGGTCGGTGTCGCCCGCAAGACCGTGGCGGGACACGTCACCGATCCGGTGACCAGCGCCAGGATCGCCGCATGGGCGAGGGCCGCGACCGGACGCGCCGAACTTTCCACCCTCAAGGTCGCCCGTTTCGGCGACAACATGCGCGACGTCGCCGTCACCGAAGGCGACAAGGTCGACGCCCAGCTCCGCTTCGGGGTCTCCGTCAACACCTACGGAGTCAACGACCTCGTCGCCCACGTCGACGCCGCCACCGACGCGGAGGTCGGCGGACTCGTCAAGGAGTACGAGGACACCTACCGCCTGGCCGCCCCGCTGCGGGCCGGCGGCGAACGCCACGAGTCACTGCGTTACGCGGCACGCATCGAGGCCGGCCTGCGCACCTTCCTCGTCGACGGCGGGTTCGGCGCCTTCACCACCAACTTCGAGGACCTCGGCGGGCTCCGGCAGCTGCCCGGCATCGCCGTACAGCGGCTCATGGCCGACGGATACGGATTCGGCGGTGAGGGCGACTGGAAGACGGCCGTCCTGCTGCGCACCCTCAAGACGGCTGCCGACGGCCTGCCCGGCGGCACCTCCTTCATGGAGGACTACACCTACGACCTCTCGCCCGGCAACGAACTCATCCTCGGCGCCCACATGCTGGAGGTCTGCCCGACCCTCGCGGACCAGGTCCCGAGCTGCGAGATCCACCCGCTCGGCATCGGAGGCCGGGAGGACCCGGTCCGCCTGGTCTTCGACGCGGCGGCGGGCCCGGCGGTCGTCGTCGGGCTGACCGACCTGGGCGACCGCTTCCGGCTCGTCGCCAACGAGATCGACGTGGTCGCCCCCACCGAACCGCTGCCCGCGCTGCCCGTGGCCCGCGCCGTATGGCGCCCCCGCCCCAGCCTGCGGACCTCCACGGAGACCTGGCTCACCGCCGGAGGCCCGCACCACACGGTGCTCACCACCGCCCTCGGGGCGGAACACCTGGACGACCTGGCCGAGATGCTGCGTACCGAGCTCGTGCTCATCGACGAGTCGACCACGCCACGGCAGTTCGCCCGCGAACTGCGCTGGAACCAGGCCTACCACCGGCTCGCCGGCGGTCTGTGACCCACGCGCGGGGCCGGATACCGGGGAGTGGACGGCCGGGCGGGCCGGTCACTCCCCGGGCCGTGCTCAGCGGCCCGGCGGTGTCAACCGGTCGACGAGATCGCGGAGTTCCCGCATCATGGATGCAGCTTGCGCACGGTTCCGGGCGATGCACAGTGCGCCGAACTTGCCGAATTCCGTGACCGGGCTCATCAGATGGAGAACCACGCCGGTCCTGCGGACGGGGTCGTAGCCGATCGGTGAACCGGTCACGGCCTCGATGAGCTGGGCCGGGCGCAGCCCCCGGTAACGGCGTTCCATGATGACGTCCGACGCCTCGTAGACGTACTCCACGCCGTCCACCTCGAAGCGTCCGTCCGGGGTCGGCTCCACGCCGAGCAGACCCGCCGCCATGGTGAAGGGGTGCTTGGTCGCGGTGGCGCGCAGATTGATCTCGCAGCCCAGCAGACGCCATCCGTCGCCGGACCGGGTGGCGAGGAAGTCCACCCCGTAGTCACCGCTGCCGACGCCGCGCTCCCGCAGTACCTCGCCCACCCGCAGCCCGTGGTCGATGAGCTGCCGGCGGTAGTCGGGATCGGCGGGGAAGGTGCACCCGTGATAGGTCTGCCCGTCGTCCGCGAGGACCTGGTCGTGGGTGGACACCGCCTCCACGGTCCCTTGTCCGGTCAGGCGCCCCTGGAAGCTCGGGCTGAGCAGCGGCACTTGGGTGATCATCTCTTCGGCGATCACCCCGTCGTCCTTCATCAGGGTCACGTACTCGTGCCAGGTGAGCTTGGGGTCCATGAGTACTGCCCCGGGCAACGCGCGTGCCACCCGCGCCTCGGTGCTTTCCCCTGGCGAGTCGATGCCGTCCTCCAGCGTGAGCAGCGCGTTGCCGAGACCCCCGCCGAACGCCGTGCTGTCCAGCTTCAGCACCAGCTCGCGCACCCCGGTCGCAGCCAGCCCGGCGACCGCCGAGGCGAGTGTTCCGGGGTCGTGACACACCCCGCTGCCGGGCGGTACGGGAATTCCGGCGGCGGCGAAGATCTGCCGGCCGGAGTGCTTGGTGCCCAGCGGGATGTGGGCCGACAAGGGCTGGGTACCCGGCAGGTCCAGAGCGCGGGCCAGCTCTTCCAGCGGCTTCGACGGTTCGAAGTAGCTCAGCCGTACGTCCGCTCCGGCGCTGCGGTGCAACTCGGCGAACTCGCGTAACTCGGAGCGCACTTCGGCGGCACGCGGGTTGACGGGATCGAGCACCTTGGTGCTGAGCCAGCGGGTCGTGGAGTCGTCCAGCGGCAGCACCGTCACGAGCTCGCGCAGCTGCCGCAGGCTCTCCACGTCCGCCGTGTGCGCACCGCCCAGGAGCAGGCCGAGGTAGTAGCCCACCTGCTCCTCGCCGTCGATCACGCTCGGCGCGGTGACGTAGAGGAGGTGCCCGCCGGCGCGGCAGACCGTGGTGACGATCGCGGGGCCCAGCAGCCGTTCGGGGAAGTACGTCGCGCCGGTCAGTCGCTCCAGCACCTCCGGGCCGCACTCCCGGCTCTCGATGTGGATGCGGGCCGTGGGGCGTCGATGCGTTTCAGTCACAGCGTCCTCGAAGCTACGGGTGCCGGATGGGACCGTGCCGGAAAGGGCACAGGGTGAAGCGACAACTCGTGAGCCCGCGTCGGGGTCACGGTCTGCCGCAGTGGCGAGGGCGCGGGGACGGCTTGTGGCCGGGGCGGGTGTCCGTGCTGTCGTCCCGGTCGCGCGATGCGTCGCGATCAGGATGAATGGGCGCGTGTCCATATGCTGAGAAGCCTCCACGGAATTCGTCGCGGGAAGATCGCGCTGCCCGGTGAAGCCGGTGACGGAAACTCTC
This sequence comes from Streptomyces sp. NPDC002690, assembly GCF_053592415.1. Lineage (NCBI taxonomy): Bacteria > Bacillati > Actinomycetota > Actinomycetes > Kitasatosporales > Streptomycetaceae > Streptomyces > Streptomyces sp. NPDC002690. Next base: position 16,195 of record NZ_JBSFVR010000131.1, read on the forward strand.
TGTCCGTTGATCGAATGGAGCGAATGTCCGGAATCAATTCCCGGCGGATGCGTGAAATCCATGGGATCTGTTTCGCGACATCCGGGCGTGCCGTCGCGAATACTCCGGCCCGGGTGCGGCCGGCGTTGGTCGGCGCGTCGCTCGTCCGTGTCGCTCGTCCTTAGGTCGTCAGCCTTTCGTGGCGCCCGGAAACGGGACCGGAGCGGATCACGCCGGCAGGGCGGAGAAGCGGGACGGGAGGAGGGGGAGGAGAACCGGCACGGGAACGTGAACGATGGTTCTGTGATTGCTTCGTCCCGTCCGCGGAACGGAGGAAACAACCATTCAACCTTGCCTCAGGCCCCCATCGTGTACAAGACCGCTTTTCCGCCGACCTTTTCCTCGGGCGCTCCTGAGAAATGTCGGCCGCCGTGCGGCGGGACGGCCTTCGGGGACGTCGGGTTCGCCGGGTGCGATTCGCGGCCCCGGCACAACGAGAACAGGGCCGGCAGACGTGCTGCCGGCCCTGTCGGACCTGTTCGTGTGCTCTTTGGGAGTTCAGGAAGATCCAGGAAGTTCAGGAAGTGTCATGAACCGAGGATCTCGGGTCCCAGGAGCTCAGGAGCGGCGGAGGACCGCCGGTCGCCCGTCGGCCTCAGCAGGCGCCGAGGTCGACCCAGACGCCCCACTGGCCCGTGGTGCCGGGGACCTCGCCCTGCGTCCACCACTGGGCCTTCCAGGTGTGGCCCTGGTACGAGACGGTCTGGCCGCCGGTGTAGATGGACGCCGCGGCCCACGGGGTGGCCGTGCACGTCGTCGTACCGCCGGTGATCTTGAGGGAGTAGGTCGCGGTGTGGCTCCCGGAGGCGCCCGTGCCGGTCACGCTGATCGTGTACGTACCCGAAGCGGCGGCCGACGTCGTCGCCAGGGTGAGCGTCGAACTGCCGCCCGCCGTCACGGAGGTGGGGCTGAGCGAGGCGGTGACACCTGCCGGTGCACCGGTGACCTTGAGGCTCACCGCCTGCGCCGAGCCCGCCGTCACCGCCGTCTTCACCGAACTGGTGACCGAGCCGCCGGCGGCCACCGAGCCGGAGGCCGGTGTCGCGGTCAGCGAGAAGTCGTTGGCCGGGGTCGTGGTGGTGCCACCGGTGAAGGGCGAGAAGATGTGCGAGAAGTCCCAGGTGTTCTGCTGGATGCCGGAGCAGCCGTCCGCGGCGGCGCCGCCCGGGCAGCTCCCGTTGTCACGCTGGAGCGCCCAGAAGGACAGGAAGTTGATGCCCTTCGAGACCGCCCAGTTGTAGACCTGGGTGGCGTTGGCGAGGGTGAAGGTCTCCGCCGGACCGAAGTCGTCCACCCCCGGCATCTCGGTGATGCCGACCATCCCCCACAGCTGGGCCGAGGTCTTGGACGGGTAGAGGGCCGCGAGCTGGTTGACGAGACCCTGGGCCGCGGTCTGGGTGTCGTTCGCCATGTTGTGGGTGGCGTTGTCGTAGTAGTCGAACGTCATGAGGTTCGCGACGTCGACGCGCGCGCCGTTGCTCACCGCGTTCTGCAGGACGGCGAGCGCGTTGGACTCCAGGCCCGAGGTGGTGGTCGGCAGGGTGTAGGAGATCTCGACCTTGCGCCCGTTGGCGGCGGCCCAGTCCTGGAGAATCTTGATGGCCTTGTTGCGGCGGTCGATGCCCGCGGTGTTGCCCAGTGAGTCGACCTCGATGTCCATGTCGAGGCGGGTCACGTCGTACGTGGTGACGACCTTCTCGTAGGCCGCCGCGATCTGGTTGACGTCGGTGCAGCTCTCCGCGATCTCGGTGCCCGTGGTGTCGGCCGCGTATCCACCGAACGAGGGGATGACGTCGCCGCCGTTGGCCTGCATCGTCTTGATGTCGGTGCCGAACGAGGACGCTGCGATCGGCATCCCGGTGTCCCCGCTCCAGTACGGCGTACAGGAACCGGGCGTGGCGGTCTGGAGGAACGCCATGGTGAGGTGCTTGGTGCCCGACTGCGCTGCCAGCGCGGCGGGGCTTTCACCGGTCCAGGTCTCGAAGAAGGGGGCGAAGACATGGGAGGGGAGAGGCGTCGCCGCCTGGGCCGGCCCCCCGATCAGCGTGAGTCCGGCGGCGGCGACCGCCGTGACCGTGGCGGTGACGACCGTGCGGAGCGAGCGCGTGAGTCTCATGGGTGTCCCAGCTGTGGAGGAGGGGCAAGAACCGCCGACTGCCTTCCGGTAGTGGCATGGTGCATGGAATCGGCGGTGACCGAGGCACGTCAATGGTCTGGACCAAGCGGGAAGTGGACCAATTCCGTTCGGGCTGATCTCTTCGCTGGTGGCGGGTGCGCGGTGGACTGGACCACTCGGTCGCGTTTTTACCGGCTCTTGAGCAACCGGAGCGCTGTCCGCGCTCTTTGCGGATCGGTTGGTGCGGCGTCGGGCGCGGTGGGTCGCAAGTCGGGGGAGCTCGTCCGTGTACGGGACGGGCGCGGACGCTCCGGCGTCGCGGCGAGGTGTCGAGGCTGTCCTGGAATTCGGGAGAACCTTCAGGCCATGGGCTGGCGTGTTCGGTACTCGTGTGTCCGTTCCGGCCACAGCGGGTGATGGTGTTGGAAGAGTGCGGAGGGGCGGGGTGGGGAGGTGTGGCGGGATGCCGTCGGGAACCGGCCCCGGCGGCCGGAGCGCACCGCGACCCGTGAGGTCGTCGAGGCTTCCGGAGCCCTCCGGGACGGATGAGCGCACACGCAGAACGGCTGACGCGGAAAGGGTGCGGAGGACCGTTCTTCTGGGACCTTGAGCGCCGGGCTCCGGGCGGGTGGCACGCCGGTGGCGCGCCGGCCCGCGGGCCCCAACCGCGG
>NZ_JBSFVR010000132.1:0-18978 GCF_053592415.1 Streptomyces sp. NPDC002690
CATCGGCTGGTCGCTCTGGTGCGGGCTGACGATCTTCGCGCTCGCCTCGGTGCCGTGGGCCCGGGTGCTGGGCCCGGCTCTCCGCGAAGGTCCCGGCCGAGTCGCCCACCGCGTCCATCTCGGTCGCGGCGGCCGACGACCCCTCGTGGCCGTCCCCACCCGCCGGCCCTCCCCGGTACGCCGCCGCCCACAACGCGATGACCGGCGCCGCCACGACCGTCGCGACCACCGTCGTCGTCATGACCCGGGCGCGCAGCCGGTCGCGGCGGGCCGCGTGGTCCTTCGGGTCGAGCGGGTACCCGGTCCGGTCGAAGCGCGGGGAACCGGCACGGGACCGCTGGGCGTGCGCCATCGCCACCCGCACCGACGGGCGGGGCGCCTCCACCACGGGCAGTCCCGCGGCGGGGGCGACGGCCACGCCGGGCCAGGGCCCGGCGGCTCCGGCGCGTTCGGCGGCGCGACGGCAGCGGGGGCAGTCGTCGACGTGGCGGACGAGTTCCCGGCGCAGCGGTGCGGAGAGCAGCGCCTGCCGGTCACCGGTGAGTCTGCGGGCGGCGGAGCAGGTGCCGTCCTCGACGACGGCGAGCGCGGCCCGGGTCCGCTCGACCTCGCAGGCCGCCGCCGCGAGGAGTTCACGCGCGGTGGCCGGGTCGAGCCCGAGGACGGAGGCGACGGCGCGCGGGGTGAGTCCGTGCCGGACGGAGAGTTCGAGCGCCTCCCGCTGCTCGGGCGTGGTGCCGGCCGCCTCCGGCCAGGCCAGCTGGGCGAGTTCGCGGCGGCGGGCCTCGGACGCGGGGCTCTCCCCGGACGGCGGGACGGTCGCGTCCTCGGGGGTGGCACGGGGGGCCCGAGCGGTGTCCGGCGCGCTCCTCCGCGCCCCCTCCGCGCCCAGGTCGGCCGGGCCGACGGGCCCGCCGCCGCCGACGGCAGGGCGGCCGGTGACCGGTCCCGTGACGGGAGCCTCGGCCGGTGGTGTTTCCGGGGCTGCCAGGGCCAGGGCGTCCGCGAGCGCGGCGCCGCGCTCCTCGCTCGCCCCCCGGCCGGAGTCCTTGGGCGTCCTGCGGTGGGCCTGACGGCCGCGCTTCTGCTCGGCGAGCACCCGCAGGCACATCCACCTGGCCAGTGCGTACAGCCAGGATTTACGTTCCTCCTGCCCCGTGGGACACCGGCCGTCCTGGCGTTCCGCGACGGCGAGGACGGCTCCCAGCGCCTCCGTGGCGGCCTCGTGGTCGCAGAGCACGGAGAGGCAGTAGGTGAAGAGGCCGTCGAGGTACGGCTCGTAACGTGCGGGCGGTCGCTGTGCCGGGAGGTGGGGGGCGCGACGGTGCGATCGGTGTGCGCCGGTGGTGTGCGTGGGGGGCTCCAGCCTGCTGCTCGTCACCTTGCGACGGTAGGCAGAGAAGGGCGCCCCCTCGGTTGCCCTTTCGTACATTTAATCCTTATGGGTGAACGTATCGCTCGAAACAGGACGGGAACCCCTGATTCCGGACGCATGCGCCGTGGTGCGCCCCCCGCGCTCCGGGAGGTCGCACGCCACCCCACGCGCCCCCCGCGCTCCCGTACGCCCCCGGGCTCCCGCCCCGCCGGAGCGCACGACGCCCTGTCCGGGCACACGGCTCCCCGCCCGGGCGGGCCTCCCCCGAGGCGCCCGCCCGTCCGCCTGTTCCTGCCCGCCCGTCCGCCTGTTCCTGCCCGTCCGTCCGTCCGTTCCCGTCCGTCCGCCCGTCCGCAGGCGTACGCCCCCGCCGGGTCAGACCACCCGGCCGGAGGCCAGCAGGGCGCGGTGCGGCAGTACCAGCACCTTCTCGTCCTCGTCGCCCGGCAGGACGAACTCCGCGCCGAGCGCCTCGTAGTGGCGCTTGATCTCCGCCACCGTGGCGGGTGTCTGGGCGGTCACGATGCGGCCGATGGTCGCCACCCCGGACGCGGCCCCGGTCCACCACTCCTCGACGGTGGCCCGGTGGTCCCAGGCGAGGGCGGTGCAGGAGACGTCCGCCAGTCCGGCCCCGGCCAGCAGTGCGGCGAGGCCCTCGGGGGTCTGCTCGAACGCCTCCTCCGGGGCGAGCGGGGGCACCTCCGGCGGCCGGAGCGCCCCGGCGGCGGCGACCGCCCGGCCGAGCAGCCGCTGCCCCGCCCCGGCGTCGGCTCCCCAGATGGTGACGGCTATCCGGCCGCCGGGGCGGGTCACCCGGCGCAGCTCGGCGAGCGCCTTCCGGGGGCGCCCGACGTGGTTGAGGACGAAGTTGGCGGCGACCGCGTCGAACTCGCCGTCCGCGAAGGGCAGCTCGGGCAGGAGCGCGAGGCGCACGTCCGCCGCCGGGGCGGCCCGTGTGGCGCTCTTCACCATGTCCGGTTCCGCGTCGACGGCGGTGACCACCGCCCCCCTCGTACACGCCGCGACGGCCACCGCTCCGGTACCGGTGCCCACGTCCAGGACCCGGGTGCCGCCGCGCACGCCCGCCTCGTCGAGCAGCTCGGGCACGGTGCGGGCGCAGAGCCGGGCGAAGGACGCGGCGTAGGCGTCCGCCAGACCCGCCCACTTCAGGCGCTCGGCCTCGTCGAACGGTGTGGTGTTGCTGGTCATGCGGTCCCCTCCCACGATGGTGCCGCGGTCGCCCGCGGCTCTCCGGAAACCCCATTGTCGTAGCCGGGCTATACGGTGACGCCATGGTTGCCCGTACGAAGTCCACGAAGGACCGTCCGTCCTACCGTTGCACCGAGTGCGGCTGGACGACTGCCAAGTGGCTCGGCCGCTGCCCGGAATGCCAGGCCTGGGGCACCGTCGAGGAGTTCGGCGGCGCGCCCGCCGTGCGCACCACCGCGGCCGGCCGGGTCTCCACCGCCGCCGTGCCCATCGGCCAGGTGGACAGCCGTCAGGCGACCGCGCGCTCGACCGGTGTCGGCGAGCTGGACCGGGTGCTGGGCGGCGGTCTCGTGCCGGGCGCCGTGGTGCTGCTGGCCGGGGAGCCGGGCGTCGGCAAGTCGACGCTCCTGCTGGACGTGGCGGCGAAGGCCGCGAGCGAGGAGCACCGCACCCTCTACGTCACGGCGGAGGAGTCCGCGAGCCAGGTCCGGATGCGCGCCGACCGGATCCGGGCGATCAACGACCACCTCTACCTCGCGGCGGAGACCGACCTCTCGGCGGTCCTCGGCCACCTCGACGCGGTCAAGCCGTCCCTGCTGGTGCTGGACTCCGTGCAGACCGTCGCGTCGCCGGAGATCGACGGTGCGCCGGGCGGCATGGCTCAGGTCCGCGAGGTCGCCGGGGCGCTCATCCGCGCCTCCAAGGACCGCGGGATGGCGACGCTGCTGGTGGGCCACGTCACCAAGGACGGCGCCATCGCCGGCCCCCGGCTGCTGGAGCACCTCGTCGACGTGGTGCTCTCCTTCGAGGGCGACCGGCACGCGCGGCTGCGGCTGGTCCGGGGCGTCAAGAACCGCTACGGCGCGACCGACGAGGTGGGCTGCTTCGAGTTGCACGACGAGGGGATCACCGGTCTCGCCGATCCGTCGGGCCTCTTCCTGACGCGGCGGGACGAGCCGGTGCCCGGCACCTGTCTGACCGTCACCCTGGAGGGCAAGCGGCCCCTGGTGGCCGAGGTGCAGGCGCTCACCGTCGACTCGCAGATCCCGTCGCCCCGCCGCACCACCTCCGGTCTGGAGACCTCGCGGGTCTCGATGATGCTGGCGGTGCTGGAGCAGCGGGGCCGGATCAGCGCGCTCGGCAAGCGGGACATCTACAGCGCGACGGTCGGCGGGGTGAAGCTCACCGAGCCCGCCGCGGACCTGGCCATCGCGCTCGCGCTGGCGAGCGCGGCGAGCGACACCCCTCTCCCGAAGAACCTGGTCGCGATCGGTGAGGTGGGTCTCGCCGGAGAGGTGCGGCGGGTCACCGGTGTGCAGCGCCGGCTGGCCGAGGCGCACCGTCTCGGGTTCACGCACGCGCTGGTCCCGGGCGATCCGGGAAAGGTCCCGACCGGTATGAAGGTCACAGAAGTCGCCGACATGGGCGATGCTCTCAGGGTGCTGCCGCGCCGGTCTCGTTCGGAGGCACCGCGGGAGGACGGCGCGCGCCGGTAGACTTTGCCCTGGTCTCGCCCGCTCGCACGCGCGGCACGAGGGACGCAAGGGCACCGCAAACCCGTGACCGGAGGAGTGCAGTGGCAGCCAACGACCGGGCATCATCGCCCGGAAAGTCCGGCCAAGGCACCGGTAACGAAGCGCTGATGCGCGCTTCGCTGAGCGCGGTCGCCCCCGGAACGGCCCTGCGTGACGGGCTGGAGCGCATCCTGCGGGGGAACACCGGCGGGCTGATCGTCCTCGGCATGGACAAGACCGTCGAGTCGATGTGCACCGGTGGTTTCGTGATGAACGTCGAGTTCGCCGCGACCCGGCTGCGCGAGCTGTGCAAGCTCGACGGCGCGCTCATCCTCGACAAGGACATCACCAAGATCCTGCGGGCGGGCGTCCAGCTCGTCCCGGACGCCTCGATCCCCACCGAGGAGACCGGAACCCGTCACCGCACGGCCGACCGCGTCTCCAAGTCGTGCGGTTTCCCGGTCGTCTCGGTGTCCCAGTCGATGCGCCTGATCGCGCTGTACGTCGACGGCGAGCGGCGGGTGCTGGAGGAGTCCTCCGCGATCCTGTCCCGCGCCAACCAGGCCCTCGCCACGCTGGAGCGGTACAAGCTGCGCCTCGACGAGGTCGCCGGCACGCTCTCCGCGCTGGAGATCGAGGACCTGGTGACGGTCCGGGACGTGACGGCCGTCGCCCAGCGACTGGAGATGGTGCGCCGGATCGCGACGGAGATCGCGGAGTACGTGGTCGAGCTCGGCACCGACGGACGCCTGCTGGCGCTCCAGCTGGACGAGCTGATCGCGGGCGTGGAGCCGGAGCGGGAGCTCGTCGTACGCGACTACGTCCCCGAGCCGACGGCGAAGCGTTCGCGGACGGTCACGGAGGCGCTGACCGAGCTGGACGCGCTGAGCCATTCCGAGCTGCTCGAACTCGCGGTGGTGGCAAGGTCGCTGGGGTACAGCGGTTCGCCCGAGACGCTGGACTCGGCCGTCTCGCCGCGTGGTTTCCGGCTGCTGGCTAAGGTGCCGCGGTTGCCCGGCGCGATCATGGAGCGGCTGGTGGAGCACTTCGGCGGACTGCAGAAGCTGCTCGCGGCGAGCGTGGACGACCTGCAGACCGTGGACGGCGTCGGGGAGGCGCGGGCGCGGAGTGTCCGCGAGGGCCTCTCCCGGCTCGCCGAGTCGTCGATCCTGGAGCGGTACGTCTGACGGCTGACGGGCCCCGCGCAAGGGCTTCGGCCCCTGGCTCGGGCCACGTGCCCCCGTCCGGGGACTCTGACCCCCGGGGCTTCGGCCCCCGAGGCTTCGGCCCCCGGGGCTTCAGTCCTTGGCGAGGACGAAGGACGCGCGCTGGAGCGGCTCGCCCGGAGCCTTGGCCTCCAGGAGGTACGTCCCCGGGGCCGCCTTGCCGGTCGACGGGGTCGCGCAGCCCGGGGTGCTCCTGGTGCGGTTCCAGTCGATCGTGCGGATCACCGTCCGCCCCGCCGGGACCTTGAACCAGAGGCTGCCGGATGCGGTCGGGCAGTCCTTCGAGGACCAGACCTGGTCGTCGTCGTCACCACTGGCGTCCGTGACCGTGAGCACCGCGACCTTCGGGCCGAGGTCGGCCTTGCAGTCACCGGTGGACGTGTTCTTCGCGATCAGCTCGAACTCGGGTGTTTCCTCGGGGCCGTACGTCAGCTTGGTCCGCACACTCAACTGCACGGCGGCGGGGCGGCAGTCGGGGAGCGCGGAACTCGCGGGGACCTGGACCCCCTCGGTGCCACCGGCCGCGGCGGTGCCGCCGGCCGTGTCCGAGGAGGCTCCCGCGCCGGGCGAGGGGCTCGTGGTCGCGGCGGCGCCGTCGTCGGCATCGCCGTTCGAGCCGTCCGAACCGTCGGAGGCCGCACCGGCGCTGTCGCCGCTGCCGCCCGACTCGTGGCGTCCGCCGGGCTGTTGACTGATCGCCGGTCCGGAGTCGGAGGGGCCGGGAGTGATCGAACGCGCGGGTTCGGAGGTGCCGGGCTTGGCATCGGGCGGGCTCTTCTTGCCCGCGCCGGGCAGGAAGACCCAGGCGAGCAGCACCGCGAGCAGCGCAACCAGAATCGCCGCTACCACCCTCCGTCGCCAGTAGATGCTGGAGGGAAGCGGGCCGACCGGTTTGCGCAGAGATCCCACGTCGCAAACTGTACGAGAGATCGTGGCCAACTCCGGCCCCACCCGCCGCTGTGATGGTCAACTTTTGCGGATCATCATTCCGGAGTGGCCTGTTGAGCGCCCGTTTCGCGGCGTACGCCCCGGACAAGCGACAGGAGACCAGCACAGAGGGGACAGAACGGGTGGCGTTGTCCGTCCAGAGGCTCTCGCCGGGGGCGACACCCCCGCACCCGTGAACGTCGCCGGGCCTTCCGTGCCAGGATCGTAGGTGCGATGACTGCCACGACTTCGACACACACGCCCCCCGCTTCCCTCCTCCACACCCCCGTCATCGGGTGGTTCGAGCAGCACGCCCGCGATCTGCCCTGGCGCCGCCCGGAGGCCGGCGCCTGGGGCGTGATGGTGAGCGAGTTCATGCTCCAGCAGACCCCGGTGAACCGGGTCCTCCCGGTGTACGAGCAGTGGCTGGCCCGCTGGCCGCGCCCGGCCGACCTGGCCGCCGAGGCGCCGGGCGAGGCGGTCCGCGCCTGGGGCCGGCTCGGCTACCCGCGCCGCGCGCTGCGCCTGCACGGCGCGGCCCAGGCCATAACGGAACGTCACGGCGGCGACGTTCCCAGTGAGCACGCCCAGCTGCTGGCGCTGCCCGGGATCGGTGAGTACACGGCGGCGGCCGTCGCCTCGTTCGCGTACGGGCAGCGGCACGCGGTGCTCGACACGAACGTCCGCCGCGTGTTCGCGCGGGCGGCCACCGGCATCCAGTACCCGCCGAACGCGACCACCGCCGCCGAGCGCAAGCTCGCCCGCGCCCTGCTCCCCGAGGAGGACGACCGGGCCGCGGCCTGGGCGGCGGCGACGATGGAGCTCGGTGCGCTGGTGTGCACCGCGAAGAACGAGGACTGCTCGCGCTGCCCCATCGCCTCGCGGTGCGCCTGGCTGCTCGCCGGGAAGCCCGCGCACCAGGGCCCAGCCCGCCGGGGCCAGACGTACGCCGGTACGGACCGGCAGGTGCGCGGACGGCTCCTCGCGGTGTTGCGCGACTCCGTCGCCCCGGTCTCGCAGGCCGCCCTGGACGCGGTGTGGGACGAGCCGGTGCAGCGCGCCCGCTCCCTGGACGGCCTGGTGGCCGACGGGCTGGTGGAACCCCTGTCGAACGGCCTCTACCGGCTGCCGCTGACCTGATCCGTCCGCCGGGCGCCAGGCCGGGGATGCGACGGGCGCCGGGCACGGCGAAGCCCCGGGACTGGAACAGTCCCGGGGCTTCGTGGATCTGCCGTGCTCCACGCTGGGCGCGATCCCGCTCGGTCAGACGGACACGTGGACGGTCCGCAGGAAGTTGACCGGGTTGATCGCCGAGCCGTAGTTGGCCGTGGTCCGGACCTCGAAGTGCAGGTGCGGGCCGCTGGAGTTACCGGTGTTGCCGGAGAGACCGATCTCCTGGCCGGTCTTCACGGTCTGGCCGATCCGGACGTCGATCTTCGACAGGTGCGCGTACTGCGTGTACTTGCCGTTGGCGTGCTTGATCACGATCGCGTTGCCGTACGCGGGGCCGTCGCCGCCACCGTTCGGGCCGGCCTTGACGACCGTACCGGTGTGAGCCGCGTGGACCGGGGTGCCGATCGGCACCGCGAAGTCCTGGCCGGAGTGCTTGTGCGCCCAGCGGTCACCGCCGGTGCCGTAGGTGGCGCTCAGGGTGTAGTGCTTCACCGGGACCTGCCACGAGGCGGCGTTCTTCTTCGCGGCGGCCTGCTTGGCGGCAGCGGCCTTCTTGGCGTTGTCGGCCTGCTCCGCGGCGGACTTCTTCGCGTCCACAGCGGCCTTGTTCTGGGCGGACGCCTGCTTGGCGACCGCGTCGGCGGTGGTGGCACTGGTGAGGGCGACGGTGCCCGTGGTGCCGGAGGCGAACGCCGCGCCAGCACCCAGGACCATCGACGCTCCCAGACCGGCGGCCAGGACAGCGCCGCGGACACGAGAGGTGGACGGGCGGGTGGGGGTCGTAACGCGCTTCGACATACGAGTAAGTCCTCCGAAGATGGGGGGCTCCCCGGTCGTTCTGTCCGGGGGCGAAACCCGAGCGTTTGTCCGGGCTTGCTCCACATTGGTAACCCGCCCCGGAGGGATGCTCAAGTACCCCATCTACGAGGAAAAGTCGTAGACCGGACACCGGGAATCGGGGGCAGGACGTCCCGCCCGGGAGGCCCGGCGAGCCGCCGGGACCCGCCACCGTCAGCCGCTAAACCGCAGGTGAAAGCGGCCCGGCCCGGACGCGGCCCCGGAATCCCGGCAGATCGCCCCGACTTTCGAAGGTCCCGGCCGGCCTCGGGACCAAAGACCTTTCGGTGATCCCGAGCGCTTCTACGAAGTTCGCTAGTAGGGTCGAAATGGCCTGTGCGCCTTGTCACCGCCGGTGGGACCAAGGGATGTCCGCTTTGGGACCTTCGGCCCGCCACGTCATCTCGCCGCCGGGCAGGCGGTATCGGGGGCTGCCATGAGTACCGACGAGCACCACGCCCTGGACCGGATCGAGCTCGCGGACGCCGTCGAATCCGTCCGCGACCAGCTCATCGAGGCCGCGGCCCGGGCCACCGGCCGCCCCGTCGTCTTCGGCGTGGGCGACATCCAGATGGAGTTCACCGTGGAACTCCGCAAGGAGGCCAAGGCGGGCGGCAAGGTCAAGGCATGGGTGGTCGAGGCGGGCGCCGACGCCTCCCGCACCACCGGCATCACGCACAAGGTCGCCTTCACCCTGAGCCCCCGCAAGGCCGACGGCTCCGGCCCCCTGGAGATCGGCAACGACGCCCCGGGCGGCAGCACCGCCCACTTCGGCCGGGGACGCGGCGGCGCGTGAGCGAGGTGATTCCACCGGCCTGGCTCGTGCGGCACGTACGCCCTGCCGACCGAACCGTCGTGGTCCAGTCGGCCAGCCAGGGCAGCGGGGTGCTGCTCACCGACCGGCTGGTGCTGACCTGCGCACATGTGCTGGGGGGCCGCGATCAGGCCGAGATCTCCCACCCCTCGATTGCGTCGTCGCCACGCGCGCGGGTCGTCTGGGCGGACACCGGGCTGGACGCGGCGCTCCTGCAGGCCGATGAGCCCATCTTCGCCGTCCCTCCCGTCCGCCTGGGAGTGCTGGCCGCCACGCAGGCCGTCCCCCGCTGCGAGATCACCGGATTCCCGGAGATCCAGAGGTACGGCCCCGAGCGCCATCTGGAGGCCGACCAGTACACCGCCACCGCACTGCCCTTGGCGGGTCGCCTCCGCGACCTCCTGGTCTGCGAGCTGGACGGCCCGCCCCCGGCCACGGACGAGGACGGCGAAGCCCTGCTGAGCGGCCTCTCGGGCGGACCGGTCTTCGCCGGGGCTGTGCTACTGGGCCTCGCCCGCCAGATACCGCTCCGGCGCGGCGGGCGGCGGGTGGAGTGCGTTCCCTTGGGCGCGGTGCTGGACGCCAAGGGCTTCCGCTGGGCGTACGAGTCGGTGGCCGGGGCCGCCCTCATGGCGAAAAAGGTCCTCACCCACCATCCGGACGATGTGCGGTACGAGGAGGAGTACACGCTCGCCCTCGGCGCGGCCTACCGCAAGACCAGAATCTTCGGGCTGGACGAGCTGGGGCGCCGCGACTCCGAATGGGACCTGGACACCGCATATCTGAGCCTGGAAGCGGAGACGGGCGGGCGGTGGATAAGCAGGGAGGTCCGCCTTCCCGCGGCCCGTACCGCTCCCCGGCGCATCGACGAACTCCTCACCGACCGTCCCCGGGTGCTGCTCCGCGGTGACGCCGGGGCAGGGAAGACCACCCTGCTGTGGTGGCTGGCGGCGCACGCCTCGGCCGGAACACTCCCGGACCGGCTCGGGGCACTGAACGGCCTGGTCCCGTTCGTCGTTCCCCTGCGCACCCTCCGGGCGCGCAACGAAGAACTGCCCGCCCCCGCGAGCCTTCCCGCAGCGGCCCGGCTGTCCCTGGACGCCGCACCGGCCGGCTGGACCGGACGTGTCCTGGAGTCCGGCCGAGGCCTGCTCCTGGTGGACGGGCTCGACGAGGTCCCGCCGGACGAACGGGAGGAGGCGTACGCCTGGCTCTCGCGCCTTGTCACCCGCTTCCCGGAGACCCGCTGCGTGGCCACGGTACGGCCGCTCGCCGTCGAACCCGACTGGCTGGCCACCGAGGGCTTCGAAGAACTACGGCTGCTGCCACTGCGCGACGAGGACATCCAGGCGTTCGTGGCGTCCTGGCACAAGGCCGCCCGCCTGGACGACGACGATCACCAGCGCCTGCACGAACTGGAACGGGATCTGGCCAGGCAGTTCCGCGCCAACCGCACGCTGAGCGACCTGGCGCGCACACCCCTGCTCTGCGCGGTGATCTGCGCGCTGCACCGGAGGCAGGAGGGCTTCCTCCCGACCACCCGGTGGAAGCTCTACCGGTCCGCTCTCAACATGCTCCTGGGCAACCGCGACCAGCGGCGGGGCATCACGGACCCCGAGGGCATCACCATGGAGGTGGAGGAGCAGATGCTGCTCCTCCAGCGGATCGCGATCTGGCTGGTGCGCGAGGGACAGACCGAGTTCTCCCGTGATCAGGCCCTGCACCAGCTGGACAGGGCGCTGGCGGGCATGGAACGGGTACGGCGGCAGGGAACGGCGGACGCGATCCTCACCCACCTGCTCAACCGCAGCGGACTTCTCCAGGAACGGGCGGACGACAGCTACCAATTCGCCCACCGCACCTTCCAGGACTACCTGGCGGCAGCCGAATTCGTCGAGTCGGACCAGATCAACGAACTGCTCCGGGCCGCCCACGACGAGTCGTGGGCGGACGTGATAGCGCTGGCGTCCGGACACTGCGGACGGAGCCAGCTCTCCGCACTGGTCAACGGGCTGCTGGACCAGGCGGATTCGTACGACGAGGACGCACCGGGTGCCTGGGGCGTGGCGGCGGCGCGCGTGCTGGCAGCCCTCTGCGCCCAGCAGGCGACGTGGCTGGGAGACAGGACGCGAGAGCGGATACGCGCGGCGCTCGCCGAACTCTTCCCGCCACGCTCACTGGAGATGGCGGACTTGCTCGGGTCCCTGGGCACGGATGCCTTGGCCCATCTACCGGATCCGTCCGCTCTTCCTGCCGATCCCGGCGACAGACGGTTCATCGTCTGGCTACTCGGCGCGGTCGGCGGGCGGGAGGCTCTCGCGTACGCCCGCCTATGGGTCGCGGACTCCCCCGTGTCGGCCTCGGAACTGTCCACCGAGTGGCCCAACTTCCCCACCGAGGAGTTCGCCCGGGACGTCCTGGCCGGGGGGAACCTCGACGGAGCCCATCTGTCCGTCGGCAGCCGTGCCGAGCTGCTGGCCCTGCCTCACCTGGGTCCTGCCGGACCGGCCCTCGCCCTCACGCTCGACGGCCCGTTCGAAGAGAGCGACCTACGACAGGGGCTGCGGCAGATCCGCCCCGAATCCCTGACCTTCCTGCGCAACCCGCTGCTCACCGACCTATCGGTGCTCCAAGACCGCGGGCACTCACTACGGCTCACTGTCGACGGGTGCCCCGGCGTCACGGATCTCGCGCCGCTCAAGGGCTGGCCCGCCCTTCGGCAGCTCGTCCTCCGCGCCGACCGCCTGCCGATGGACCGGCTCGCCGCCCTCAGGGACGTGCCGTGGCTGCGGGAACTGGACGTGGCGTCCGACGCCGACCGCCTGAGCGGGCTCCCGCCCCTCCCTCACCTCAGGGAGCTGGCCCTGCACGTGTCCGGGGCCGTGGAACTGGACAATCTGAGTGCGTGGTCCTCACTCCGGACCCTGCGGCTCCGCAAGGTCTCCTCGCTGGAGTCCCTGGTGGCCGCGCTGCGTACCGCACCGCACGTCACGGCGGTCGAGCTGTCCCATGCCGTCAGCGAGCCCTGGCCGGGCGGCGGAGAGCCACTGCCTCAGCTGTCCGCGCTCTCCCTCGTGGTCGGCCGGGGATCCCACGCCGGGCTGCGCCCGCTCCGCGACCTGTTCCCGTCCCTGCGCCGCCTCACTCTGCGCGGTCGGCCAGGCACCACGATCGACGTGACCCCTCTGTACGGGCAGCCGGACCTGCACATCGAGGTGCTCCTGGGCGGAGGCGAACTCGTCGGGTCCGAGCGCCTGGAAAGCACCCGGCTGACCGTGGCAGCGCTCTGACCGCCGGAAGCCCCCTCCCCACACACGAAGAAACTGCCCCGGACCGACACCGGTCCGGGGCAGCCCCTTCACTCACGCACGCCTGGAACTACGACGCGTCCTTCGTCATGTTCGGGCCGGCGCCACCGGCGGCCGACTCGATCGGCGGGACGTCGGGCAGGGCCGACTTCTCCTCGCCGCGGAAGGTGAACTTCTTGTCGTCGCCTTCGCCCTCCGTGCCGACGACCACGATGTGGCCGGGGCGCAGCTCGCCGAAGAGGATCTTCTCGGAGAGGATGTCCTCGATCTCGCGCTGGATCGTCCGGCGCAGCGGCCGGGCGCCCATCACGGGGTCGTAACCCTTCTTCGCGAGCAGGTTCTTCGCCTCCGTGCTGAGCTCGATGCCCATGTCACGGTCCTTGAGACGCTCATCCACCTTGGCGACCATGAGGTCGACGATCTGGATGATGTCTTCCTGGCTGAGCTGGTGGAAGACGACGGTGTCGTCGACACGGTTCAGGAACTCGGGCCGGAAGTGCTGCTTGAGCTCTTCGTTGACCTTGACCTTCATCCGGTCGTAGTTCGTCTTGACGTCGCCCTGGGCGGCGAAGCCCAGGTTGAAGCCCTTCGAGATGTCCCGGGTCCCGAGGTTGGTCGTCATGATGATGACCGTGTTCTTGAAGTCCACGACCCGGCCCTGGGAGTCGGTCAGGCGACCGTCTTCCAGAATCTGGAGCAGGGAATTGAAGATGTCGGGGTGGGCCTTCTCGACCTCGTCGAAGAGGACGACGGAGAACGGCTTGCGGCGCACCTTCTCGGTGAGCTGACCGCCCTCTTCGTAGCCCACGTAACCGGGAGGCGAACCGAAGAGGCGGGAAACCGTGTGCTTCTCGCTGAACTCCGACATGTCGAGGGAGATCAGCGCGTCCTCGTCGCCGAAGAGGAATTCGGCGAGCGTCTTGGAAAGCTCGGTCTTACCGACACCGGACGGGCCGGCGAAGATGAACGAACCACCGGGGCGCTTCGGGTCCTTCAGGCCGGCCCGCGTACGGCGGATCGCCTGCGAAAGGGCCTTGATGGCGTCCTTCTGGCCGATGACGCGCTTGTGGAGCTCGTCCTCCATGCGCAGCAGACGGGAGGACTCCTCCTCCGTCAGCTTGAAGACCGGAATGCCGGTGGCGGTCGCCAGGACCTCGGCGATGAGATCGCCGTCGACCTCGGCGACGACATCCATGTCGCCGGCCTTCCATTCCTTCTCGCGCTTGGTCTTCGCGGCCAGCAGCTGCTTCTCCTTGTCGCGGAGGGAAGCTGCCTTCTCGAAGTCCTGGGAGTCGATCGCCGACTCCTTGTCGCGACGCACGCCCGCGATCTTCTCGTCGAACTCGCGGAGGTCCGGCGGCGCGGTCATCCGGCGGATGCGCATCCGGGAGCCGGCCTCGTCGATCAGGTCGATCGCCTTGTCCGGGAGGAAGCGGTCCGAGATGTACCGGTCGGCCAGGGTGGCGGCCTGGACCAGCGCCTCGTCCGTGATGGAGACCCGGTGGTGGGCCTCGTAACGGTCGCGCAGGCCCTTGAGGATCTCGATGGTGTGCGGCAGCGACGGCTCCGCGACCTGGATGGGCTGGAAGCGGCGCTCCAGAGCCGCGTCCTTCTCCAGGTGCTTGCGGTACTCGTCGAGCGTGGTCGCACCGATGGTCTGGAGCTCACCACGGGCGAGCATCGGCTTCAGGATGCTCGCGGCGTCGATCGCGCCCTCGGCGGCACCCGCACCCACGAGGGTGTGGAGCTCGTCGATGAACAGGATGATGTCGCCGCGGGTGCGGATCTCCTTGAGGACCTTCTTCAGGCGCTCCTCGAAGTCACCGCGGTACCGGGAGCCGGCGACCAGGGCGCCGAGGTCCAGGGTGTAGAGGTGCTTGTCCTTGAGGGTCTCGGGCACCTCGCCCTTGACGATCGCCTGGGCCAGGCCCTCGACGACGGCGGTCTTGCCGACGCCGGGCTCGCCGATGAGGACCGGGTTGTTCTTGGTCCGGCGGGACAGCACCTGCATGACCCGCTCGATCTCCTTCTCGCGCCCGATGACCGGGTCGAGCTTGGATTCGCGGGCAGCCTGGGTGAGGTTGCGGCCGAACTGGTCCAGCACCAGGGAGGTGGAGGGGGTGCCCTCGGCGGGGCCGCCGGCGGTGGCGGCTTCCTTGCTGGTGGAGTAACCGGAGAGCAGCTGGATGACCTGCTGCCGCACCCGGTTGAGGTCGGCACCCAGCTTCACCAGGACCTGCGCGGCGACGCCTTCGCCCTCGCGGATCAGGCCGAGCAGGATGTGCTCGGTGCCGATGTAGTTGTGGCCGAGCTGGAGGGCCTCGCGGAGCGACAGCTCCAGGACCTTCTTGGCTCGGGGCGTGAAGGGGATGTGGCCGGACGGGGCCTGCTGGCCCTGACCGATGATCTCCTCCACCTGCTGGCGGACCGCCTCGAGCGAAATCCCGAGGCTCTCCAGGGCCTTAGCGGCGACACCCTCACCCTCGTGGATAAGGCCCAGGAGAATGTGTTCGGTGCCGATGTAGTTGTGGTTGAGCATCCGGGCTTCTTCCTGAGCCAGGACGACAACCCGCCGCGCGCGGTCGGTGAACCTCTCGAACATCGTTAATCGCTCCTCAGAGCGGTCAGGCAGTTAGGGGTCGGTCCCCTCCCTGTCCTTCCGCAGCTTAGTCCCGCAAGCGGGGACCGCTCATTCCAACTGCCGACCGGATCACCCCCGCAGCAGCGAGGAAACCTTGCCGATCAGCCGACACCTGCTCCAACCCGATGGTGCGAGACGATGTTCCCGCAGGCCAGGCAGATACCCCTGTCAGCACTACGCCGGTGGCGAACGCAGGACGCCCCGGTTCGTGTGTCGCCCCTTCCCACCAGTCATGTCTTACCCGCAATTACAGACAGTCCATGCGGCGCGCGCCCGTTCCCTCCGCTACGGGCGAACAACCGCGTGGCGCCCGACGCTCCCTCGCACGCCCTTGACGAGAACCCTTCGTGATGCCTTGCGCACGGTACGTGACGGCGCGGCATCCGTCGCGACGTAGCCCGAAGGGCCCCGGCGCTCACGAAACCCCTCGCGGGCCCTCTCGCGCAACACCTGGCGTAACCCGGAGGGCGGTCCGGCGGTTCATCGCACATGAGCCCCATCGTCCCGTCACCTCGCGCCCCGCGGCCGGCCGACACGTCGGCACTGGTCCCGCCGGGTCGAGGGTGGGACCCGGACGCGGGTACGCGCCCGGAAGCCGTGCCCACCGAAAGCGCGGAGAACGCGCGTGGCACGGAGAACACGGAGGAGCCCATCGGGATCGGCCCGCACGGGCGGACGAAGGACGCCGAAGGCTCCGACGGCTCCGACGGCTCCGACGGCTCGGACGGATCCGACGACGCCGCGGCGGCCATGGAGCGGTGGTACGAGGACGGGCTCGGCTGGGCGACCGACCGGGGCCGCCCGCTGGCGCTGCTGACCGGCGTCCGGTTCGACGTACTGGACCTGCCCGCCGCCGCGGGGCGCGCCGTGCTGCGCCGGTTCGGGGGTACCGGTCCCGTAGCAGTGGCGCGGGGGCGGATGTGGCTGCTCGTGGCGGCCGGGAGCGCGGAGGAACTGCCCGCACTGCTGGACTGGCTGGAGTGGGGCGGTATCACGCTGGATCTCGTGGGCATCGGTGCCGGTGGCAGGATCACCGCACCGGCACCGCACCAGCTGTCGCACCACTGCCCGCCGTGGGCCGCCTTCTGGCTGCGGCCCCCCGAGCCGCCGCGGGGTCCGGATCTCCGCCTTCCGGCCCTCGCGGATTTCGGGAGCAGGGGTGGCGATGCTCCCGATCTCGTGCGGCTGGTGGATATGGCTGCGACGGAATGCCACCGGGTCCGCTTGAGGCGTTCCCGGGTGCGTCCGCCGTCCGACCGGCCATCGAGTCAGCCGTTGGCCTGCTCGTAAGCCTCGCGGACGGTGGCGGGAACGCGACCGCGGTCATTCACGTCGTAGCCGTTGTCACGGGCCCACTTACGGATCTCGGCGGTGTCCTTGTTGCCACCCGTACCGGCACCGAGCGCACGGCCCTTGCGGCCCGTGGCGGCGCGACCGCCGGTGCGGCGTCCGCTCTTGGCGTACGGCTCGAGAAGACCACGGAGCTTGTCCGCATTGGCCGTCGTGAGGTCGATCTCGTAGGTCTTGCCGTCCAGCGCGAACGTAACGGTCTCGTTCGCCTCGCCGCCGTCGAGGTCGTCAACAAGAAGGACCTGAACCTTCTGCGCCACGAGATATCCTTTCATCGAAAATGGAGTACGCGGAAAGGAAACCGCTTTTCCCAGGAAAACACAAACCCCAGGGAGAGGTTCAGGACCCGGGGAACACGGGAAACGGGCGCGTATCGGACATAGGGATCGGCACAGTTCTACCGATCACAGGTGCAGAAGCATCCGGCTGTTGCCCAAGGTGTTCGGCTTCACTCGTTCGAGACCGAGGAACTCCGCGACACCCTCGTCATAGGAACGCAGCAGCTCACTGTAGACATCCATGTCGACCGGCGTCTCGCCGATCTCCACGAACCCGTGCTTCGCGAAGAAGTCGACTTCGAAGGTCAGGCAGAAAACCCGGCGGACCCCGAGCCAGCGCGCCGTATGCAACAGCTTGTCGAGTACCTGGTGGCCCACTCCGGTGCCCTTGACCCGGTGATCGACGGCGAGAGTCCGCACTTCGGCGAGGTCTTCCCACATCACATGGAGTGCGCCGCATCCGACGACCCTGGCGTCCTGGTCGCGTTCCGCGACCCAGAACTCCTGGATGTCCTCGTAAAGGGTGACCGTCGCTTTGTCCAGGAGGATGCCGTCGGTCACGTAGCCGTCGAGCAGCCGGCGGACCTCACCCACATCGCTGGTCCTGGCACGGCGGACGGTGATGGCGGGCTTTTCGACCGCCGAGTCGGTTTCGCCTTCGGTTTCCGACTGGCTTTGCGTCAGATCTGCAGACATGGCCCGACGCTATCGCCCGCGGCCCTCCGTCGTGCCATCGGCCGGAACATCGGCGTGAACGTCCGACGGACCGTCGGACGCGGTGTCCGCCTCGGCACCTGCCGCGACGTCCGTCGCGCCGGCACCGGGGGCCGCGGGAGCCCCGGGGTCCGTCGGCAGCGCCGCCACGCCGCCCGGACCTGGGGAAATGATCCGCACGGCGTCATTGAGGGCCTCCCGCTGCTCCGCGGACATCATGCCGAAGAAGGCGACCAGCGCGGCAGCCGGGTTGTCGCTCCGCGACCATGCTTCGTTCATCAGTGCGGCCGAGTACGCGGCCCGCGTGGAGACCGCCGTATATCGATAGGCGCGGCCGTCGACTTCCCTGCGGACCCACCCCTTCTGGTGAAGGTTGTCCATAACCGTCATGACGGTGGTGTAAGCGATCGAGCGTTCCCTCTGAAGGTCTTCCAGCACTTCTCGCACGGTGACGGGTCGGTTCCATTGCCAGACGCGCGTCATCACGGCGTCTTCCAGCTCTCCCAATTGGCGGGGCACACGGTCACCTTAATGCTAGATGTCCGAAATGCGTAGTAATTTCTCCAGAACCCCCGCGCCCCGGAGAACGGAAGAGAACCGGAGGGCCGGGGGAACCCGGGTGAACCGGGGGCAACCCGAGGAGCACGGAAAAGGGCGCACGGCTCGGTGCGAGTCGTGCGCCCATCGGAGTGCGCCGGGTTGTGCGGGTGTCATGGGGGGCGCGAATTAACTGCCGCACGCCGGCAGTGAGCGCCTTTAACCGTCCGTGCGGTCGGTTATGCGGCGCCCCCGCCGGGCGGAAGAACGGAAGACGGCTGGACTCCGGAACCATCCCGGCCGCCGGAGAATCCGGCCGCGAGGATGCCGGAACACGGCGGAAACCAGGAGCGGGACACCCGAACGGGAGTGGATACCGGTCACCGGCATACGCGGGAATCGGACTCCCGACGCGGAAAGCGCATACGGACACCGGGAAGGCGGCTACGGGCGTCGCGTGCGGGCACCGGCTTACGCCACAACGGCCCCGGCAGCGCGAAACCGGTTCCGGTACCGGTACCGGAATGCGTCGCCCGGACGGACCGGGCACTCCGCGGCTCAGACACTCCGCGGCTCAAACGCTCAGGCGCTCAGGCGCTTTCGGCGGCCGGGGCCTGGCGCGCGGCCTCGGCGCGGGCGAGGGCGGCGTCCACGGCCGCGTCCTCCTTGCCCTTGTTCGGCCCACCCTGGCTTTTCACCATCGTCACCACGAGACCGATGAAGAATGCGGCCATCACGACGGGCGGAACAAGCGCGGCTACGTAGTCCATGACGTCCAGAGTAGCGATGCCGGTACGGCGGCCCGAGGCACCCTCCCGGTGGGTCGGGCCGGACCGCCGTACATACGGGGTGAACGCGTGGCTCAGCCCGCGGCGCGCCGCTCCTCGGGCGGCGGCACCGGGCGGCGGCGCGGCGGGAAGACCTCGGACGGCTTGGGCATCGGGCGGTCGCCCGGCGCCGGCGGTCTGGACGGCGCGGCAGGGCTCGCGGGCCGCTGGGTCGGCCCGGCCGCCGTAGTTGACGCAGAAGTACAGCGTCATCTTGTCGTTGTCCTTGGTCTGCTCCTGGGCGACCT
>NZ_JBSFVR010000133.1:0-18779 GCF_053592415.1 Streptomyces sp. NPDC002690
AGGGCCGTCGCGTACGCGGGCGTCTGGAAGATTCCGGGGATCACGGTGGAGCAGTAGACCCGGAACAGGCGGGTGCGTCTTCCGGGCTCAGGCTCAGCGGCGGCAGCTGTGCCTCCGTGACGGCCAGCGCGGTCACCCCGATACCGGCGAGCAGCAGGCCCATCCGGCCGCCGAAGGACGTGCGGTTGACGGTGAGGGAGTCGCGCCCCCACACGGTCCGCCCGTACCCGATGTCCCGGCCGTAGGTGACGACGCCGTTGGAGACACGTTTGACGATGCGATCACCGAGGAGTTCGTCGGTCCCCGACGCCGAAACGTTGTCGTACCAGCGCACCAGCCCCGGCACCGAGGGATCGCGCCGCCGCCACTCGTGCCGGCCGTCGTCGTAGTGGCGGTGCACACTGCCGTCCGCCAGCAGTTCGTCGCTGTAGGCGGTCTCTCTGGGCCTCATCATGGTCTGCGGTCCTCAAGCTCTTCCGGTCGGATCGGGCCAGGTCACGAATCCCGAGGCACGCAGGTCCCGCAGCCCCGTCCACACCGAGGCGCGCGCCACCCGCGGCCCCCGGGTGAGACGCAGCACCCCGCGGACCAGCCGTGCCGGGGGCACGGCGGCGACCTCGGCGAACCGACCCCCCGCCAGCCACGCCGTCTCCTGCGGTCTGAGGGTGCCGGGCAGTTCGGCCGGCTCCGCCCTCCGGACAGGGCCGCGCCCGGCCGGCAACCGCATGGCCTGCGCATGGCGAGGTACGAGCCCCAGGGAGGACACCCGGACGCCGGGTACGGGCCCGAGAGCGGTCCGTACCTCGCCGCGCAGCGCGATCCCCCGAAGGCTCGCGTCGTGGAGGACGTACACCGTCGCCCCGTCCGCGCGCTCCAGAGCGGTGGTCAGCCGCGGGTGGAACGGCAGCGCGTCGGCCACCGCGAGGACCGGGCAGGCCGCCTCCAGGTGGACGTGGTTGGCCAGCAGCATCCGGGCGATCGCGCGGTCCTGGCAGACCAGGAGACGGGGCAGCCCGTAGTCGTGGAGGTCGGGTTCGCTCGCCCGCTCAGGGGCGCGTACCTCCTCGGGCGGGGGCGGCAGCAGACCCGGGACGGTGTCCCGGCCCCGGGCGTCCAGAGCACGGGTGAACGACGGCAGCCGCAGGTACGGCCGCGCGGTGCGCGGAATCCGGCTCAGCACGGTCAGGGAGGGATCGAGCACCCGGCAGGTCTCGAAGTACAACTGCCGTTCGGTGAAACGGAGGCCGCCCGGTTCGGCGGCCCGCACGGCCGCTGCGTCGATCGCGGCGTGGAGGGCGGCCTCCACCGCGCGGGCGAGCAGACGGGTGCCGGGCCGGGCCTCCCGGCTCCTGTCCTGGTCCGGGAGGGCGCGCGCCCCGGCGACGTGAGGGCGTCGCGGTGTCATGAGGTGCTCCTGTCGTGCTTGCCGTCGTGCTGCCGGTCGTGCGTGTGGTCGTGCTTCCCGATGGCGTCGGGCCAGGTGAGGAACCCCTGGGAGAGTGGGCTCCCCGGGCGGCCGGGCGACGGGGCGGGCGCCCGCACGGCATGCTCGACCGCCTTGGTGACGGCGTCGGCGAGCACCGGGGGCGGCACCGCGGCGATCGGCCACCACCAGCCCTCGGCCAGTGCCTCGGCTTCCGGTCCGGGCAGTCGGGCCACCGTGCGGAGGAGTTCCGCGTCGCATCCCGTACCGGCGGAGAAGCGGCGGACGGCCCGCCGGTTGCGGAAGACCGTTCCCGGCCGGAGCCCGGCGTCCACGATCGTCCGGCCGGGGTGGGCCGCTCGGAGGGCCGGGGCGAGCAGGGCGCCGCCGGCGTCCGCGTCGTGCAGCACCACGACCGGCAGATCGGACCGCTGTCCGGCCAGCAGCTCCAGAACCTCCCGCACGTGTGCGGGCCCGCTCACGGGGCCGCCGCGCTCGGCGGCCTTCGCCACCAGGAGCGTGTGCGACCGGCTCGGGAGCCCGTTCTCCCTGAGGAAGCGCGAGACGACCGGATCCGTGCAGACGATGAGGACTTCCGGTGGTCCCGACCGCTCTTTGACCCCGCGCCGCCGCGCCGAGGCACCTGCCGCGCGCTGGTCGTCGACCACACCGCGGGGCAGCCCGCCGTAAGTCGACGTCCAGGCACCCAGCATCAGTGCCCGGAACGCGGTCTCCGACGGACGGACCAGCGCGAAGGCCGGCCGCGCCGGACGGTGGCGCAGCACCGCCGCCAGGACGAGCACCACCGGGACGAACGACACGGCGACCGTCCGGAGACCGCCGTGCGCCGCGACCGCGACCACCACCAGCGCGGCGGAGAGCGGCAGCGCGACGGCCCAGCGCACCCACGCCCGGATTCCGCGCGACGGGGACGCCTCCGCGGACGGGTTGGACGACCGGGAGGCGTACCAGAGCTGGGTCAGGGTGATCTTCAGCACGCCATTGCCGGTGGCCCGCTCGACACGGCGCCGGATGCGCAGGTCGTGCATCCCGGCCCCGTCCGTCAACGGGTCCAGGGCGTAGCGCTTCCCACAGCGCACGCATGTGCCGCCGACGCGTTCCCTCCGGGTGAGCCGCGCTTCGCAGCCCGGGCAGATCACTGGCGGCTCTCCTCGGCGGGGCCGGGGGAGGGCCAGGTCAGGAAGCCCACACCGGCGGCCTCGGCGCGGGCGGGATCGGGCTGCCCGGTGGCCCGGCCGGCGTACCGCGCGACGACCTCCAGCAGTCGGACAGGAGGGAGAGCGACGAGCGGGAACCCCCAGCCACGGCCCAGCCACTTCAGCTCAGCCGTGTCGAACTCGCCGAGGGCGGCGAGTTCACGCCGCGCCCCGGCAGGGGGCCGGCGCCATCGGTCGCGTACCGGCACCGCGTGTGCGAGGCCCCGGACCTTGCGCACGGGAAGCCCCGCGTCGACCACCCTGATGCCCGGGAACGCGTCGCGGGCGTGCCGGGCGAGCAGCGCGCCGTGCGCGTCGGCGTCGTGCAGCACGATCACCGGCCCCCGGGGAGCGAGGGCAACGGCTTCGTCGAGGGTCCGGACGAGCGCGAGACCGTAGTGGCCGGCCATTCCCTCGGCCGTGAGGAACGCGATGATCGACGGATCGGGGCAGAGCAGGACTCCGGCGGCCCGGTCGGCGGGCGTGGGGCCCACGGTCTTCGTCCGTGCGGGCGAGGGGCCGTCCGGGATCCACTCCCGGTCGTCCACCATGCCGGGCGGCAGTTCGCCGTACACCCTGAGCCAGGGGGTGAGGACCGCCGAGCGGAACGCGGCGCGGTCCACCTGCGGGACGCCGCGGCCCACCCCGGCGCTGCGGACGACCACCACGGACAGCGACACCAGTGACAGGAGCACTCCGGCGACGAAGGCCGGTACGAAGGGGACCAGGACACCGGCCAGCAGGAGAACGAAGCCCGCCACGCCCGTCAGTGAGTTCCAGACATCGCCGAGGCTGCTCTTCCGCAGCGAACGGCGCGACAGGGCGTACCAGAGCTGTCCGGGGGCGACCGCGAAGCGGCCGTCGGCCGACAGCGCGGCCATCACGCGCCGCACCCGGAGGTCGCTGAGTCCGAGGACGTTGGTCTTCGGGTCCAGCGCGTAGACGCGCCGGCAGTACGCGCACCTGTTGCCGGGGCGTTCCTTGCGGAGCAGTTGGTGCTCGCAGTGCGGACAGATCATCGGCGTGCCTCCAAGGCCGTCGCCACCCGGCGCAGCCGACCCGCGAGCCGCTCCCGGACCGTCGCCGGAGCGATGCCGTGGACCCGCTGGCGGTCCTCCACGGAGCGCAGAGCCGTCGCTAGGGCCCGGAAGTCGATGGTGGCCGCCGTGGCGAGAGCGCCGCGCTCCTCCGGGGAAACGCCGCCGCGGGAGCGGCGCTCCGCCTCCGGGGCGGTGATCGCGTAGTCCTCGTGGTCGATGCCGTACCCGGTGTTCGCCGTGACGATGGTCAGCGGACGCTTCCCCCGGTTGGCGAAGGAGTGGGGCATCATCTCGGGAATGCGTATGAGCATCCCCGGTACGAGCGGTACCTCGGTGGTCCTGCCGCGCTCGGCGTCCCAGAGACCGCAGGACGCGTGACCGAGCGACAACACGTAGTGCTCGCCGCCGTGGGCGTGGGGCGTGAAGGCGCTTCGGGG
Source organism: Streptomyces sp. NPDC002690 (assembly GCF_053592415.1). NCBI lineage: Bacteria > Bacillati > Actinomycetota > Actinomycetes > Kitasatosporales > Streptomycetaceae > Streptomyces > Streptomyces sp. NPDC002690. The sequence continues at coordinate 4,118 of NZ_JBSFVR010000133.1, forward strand.
GCCCATCATCCCGAGTTTCACCGTCGCGTTGGACGGACGCTCCGGGGACGTGGCCGCGTCGCCCACCAGGTAGTGCGCGAACTGCCCGTCGTCGATGAAAGGAATCATCCCGCCGTCGGGTCCCAGCGGCCGGCAGTCGTCACGGTCGGCGACCACGACGGAACCGTCCGGCCGCACATGGTAAAGACGCACACCGCAGGGCAGTGCTCCGCGTACTCGGTCCGGTATGTCCCCACCCGCGCCCATCGCGCCTCCCCCTGCCCCCCGTGGCGCGCGGCGCGCGCGTCATGCGAGGAATCCTAGGGCGGTACCGGCCCCGCGCGGGAGAGCCGGGGCGTCACTCCGGTGAAGTCCCGGTGAACGCGGAGGTGTGCGGGGCGGGCACGCGGCGTCACGTGCGCCCGAATGGCGGTGCAGCAACCCGGAGCCTAACGTCGAACGGGTAACGCGTCCGGGCCCGTACGGACCGAGGGCGCCGCCGTCGGCAGACATGGGTACTGATATGACGGACTCCCAAGCGAATGTCGCACATCTGGCCGCGCCCGGGAACAAGAACGAGGGCCGCGGCAAAGGTATGGCGCTCCTCGTCATCACCTCGTGCCAGCTGATGGTGGTGCTCGACATCACCATCGTCAACATCGCCCTCCCGCACATCCAGACCGCCCTGGGATTCAGCACCGAGAACCTCTCGTGGGTGATCAACGCCTACACGCTGACCTTCGGTGGGCTGCTCCTGCTGGGCGGACGGCTGGGCGACATCCTCGGACGCCGCAGAGTCTTCATCTTCGGCGTCCTGCTCTTCGTGTTCGCCTCCCTGCTCGGCGGTCTGGCGCAGGAGTCCTGGCAACTGCTCGCCGCCCGCGCCCTCCAGGGCGTCGGCGGGGCCATCGCGTCCCCCACGGCACTGTCGCTGATCACCACGACCTTCCGTGAAGGGCCCGAGAGGAACAGGGCGTTCGGCGTCTTCGCCGCGGTCTCCGCGGGCGGCAGCGCGATCGGGCTCCTCGCCGGAGGCCTGCTGGTGGAGTGGCTCGACTGGCGGTGGATCTTCTTCGTCAACGTGCCGATCGGCCTGCTGATCGCCCTGGCCACCCCCCGCTACATCCCCGAGTCCGTACGCCACCCGGGCCACTTCGACCTGCTCGGCGCACTCACTTCCACACTCGGCATGGTGATGCTCGTCTACGGCTTCATCCGGGCCTCGGAGGACGGCTGGAGCGACTCGATCACCCTCGGGGCCTTCGCGGCGGCCGTGGTGCTGCTCGCGGCGTTCATCGCCAACGAGCGGCGGTCGAAACAGCCGATCACCCCGCTGTGGATGTTCCGCGACCGCAACCGCGCGGGCACCTACGGCATCATGCTCTCCCTGTCCGCCGCGATGTTCGGCATGTTCTTCTTCCTCACCCTGTTCGTGCAGAACGTCCTCGGCTTCAGCCCGCTGCGCGCCGGGCTCGCCTTCCTCCCGGTGAGCGTCATCATCGCCGTCGGCGCCGGGATCGCGTCCCAACTGCTGCCCAAGTGGGGGCCGAAACCGTTCATGGTGACCGGTGCGGTGCTGGCGGCGGCGGGGCTGGGCTGGCTGACCATGACGGACGCGAACAGCACGTACCTGGGCAGCCTGCTCGGCCCGATCCTCGTCTTCGGCCTGGGCATGGGACTCCAGTTCGTCTCGCTCACCCTGATGGCCGTCTCGGGCGTCCGCCCCAAGGAGGCGGGAGCGGCCTCCGGAATCCTGAACGCCACCCAACAGGTCGGTGGTTCGCTCGGACTCTCCATCCTGGTCACGGTCTTCGGCACCGCCAGCCGCAACGAGGCGACCGACCAGATCCCGAAGTTCATGCAGGAGGCGACCCCCGCCCAGCAGCTGGAATTCCGCCGGACCGGTGAACTCCCGCCGCCCTGGGGCAACGAGGTACTGGCTTCCGGTGTGTCGGCCGCCTTCATCGTCGCGGCCGTGCTCGCCGTACTCGCCGCGCTGATCTCCCTCTTCGTCATCCAGGTCCGCGCCTCCGACCGCGAACGCCTCCAGGGCGGCGCGGCCCCCGCGGTGGACGAGGACGACGCCGCCGTCCCCGCCGTGGGCACGGGGACCGCCGGCGACCGGGACGGTACGGCCCTTCGGGACGCATCGACGGACGACGGGCCGTCGCCACCGGGAAAGTGAGGCGAGCGGGACGGCGCCCCGCGTCCGGCGAACGGGCCGGGAAGTGGGGCGCCGTCCCACTGCGACCGGGCGACCTCGCCGAAGCGCGTCGGTACGCGAGTTCAGTGGGCGGCTAGGGTGTCCGTTCCCATGTCCAGCCGCATGGCATCGCGTACCTCGGCCAGCGCATCCATGACGTCGACGAAGGCGCGCTCACAGCGGGCATCACCGTCGACCATCCCGGCGCCCGCCTCGTCCCGCAGCCTGCGCACGCTGCGGAAGTAGCCGAGAGCGGGCTCGACCACCGCGCGCGGTGCGAAAACCTCCAGCTGATAACGGAGTTCGTAGCACTTGGCGAAGCTCTGCCGGGCGCGGACCAGACGATCCGCGTCGGTGCAGGTCCGGTCCAGAACCAGGATCTGCAGCTCCCCGCGCACCTGGGAAAGCGTCCCGAGGTAGGCCCCGTACAGCTCGCGTCTACTGCGCCGCCACTCTCCGGCGGCCTCACGTCGGTCCTTGCGGGCCTCGATCAGCAGCGTCGAGCCCATGGCGATCACCGCACCGAGAAGCGTGGCCACCAGCGTCATCCATTCCATGCTCGAACACGGTAGGGAGACGGCGTGGTCCACGCCAGGGTGTTGGGCGGCCTGAGCAGGGCAGGGGCGGCGGACCGGAGGGAGACCGCCCCGGAAACCGGCGCGGCGGACACCCCCGGCGCGGCCGGAGCCGGAGCCGGTGAGTGACAGGGACCTCGAAGCGGAGGGGCGTCAGCCGAAGCCGAAGATGCGTGCGAGGAAGAAGGCGGCGAAGACGGCCGCGCCCACCAGGACGACGGCCGCCCATACGGCCGGGTGTTCCCAGATGCCTCCGTCCGCGCGCTCCTGGTGCGCCTCGCCGATGCAGCCTTCAGCCGGCGGGGTCTCTCCCGGGGGATTCAGTGCGGTAGTCATGCGTCAACCGTCTCTCCACCCGCGCTCCCGCGCACGCCGTGACGACGCCGCGGCGCAGGCCCATCACCGGGTGTGGCCGTCACGGGTGCGGGCGCGGCCCACCCGGGTCGCCCGCCTCCCCGCTCGCCCTCCGGGCTGCCTGCCCGCCCGCGCCCAGCAGTCCCGTGGCTTCAAAACGGGCCCGCTCCTCCAGACGCGGGAGCTGCCGCCGGGACACCCAGGCGACCACCGGCGGCAGCAGGGGGCGTACGGGCTGCGCCAGCCGCAGCCACGGCGGCGCGTACACCGTGGGGGAGCGGCGCTCGATACCGCGTACCAGCCAGTCGGCGACCTGCTCCACCGGGTGGACCCGGCGTGCCGGGGGAGGCATGTGACCGCGCAGCTCGCGGAGTACGTCGTACCGGTCGGCGTCGCGGATCATGTCGGTGCCCGTCCAGCTCAGATAGGCGACGCCGACACCCACCCCCCGGTGGGCGAGCTCGGCCCGCAGGGACTGCGCGAATGACTCGACGCCCGCCTTCGACGCGCAGTAGGCGCTCATCATGGGTGCCGCGCCGAAGGAAGCCGTGGAGGCGATCTGGAGGAAGTAGCCGTGCGTCGCGAGCAGCCCCGGCAGGAACGCACGCGCGGTGACGGCACTGCCGACGAGGTTGACCTCGACGACCCGCCGCCAGCTCACGGGGTCCGACGTGACAAAGGGGCCGCCCTCGGCCACCCCGGCGTTGGCCACGACGACCGAAGGCCGGCCGAGGCGGGCGGAGACCTCGGCCGCCACGCTCTCCATGGCCGTGTCGTCCGTGACGTCCACCTCGAAGCAGTGCGCGTCCGTCTCCAGGGTCCGTGCCACCCGCTGCAGCGCCGCACCCTCCCGTCCGAGGAGGGCGACCCGTACACCACGGTGCGCCAGCTCCCTCGCGATCCCCGCGCCCACCCCGCGTGCCGCTCCGGTGACGACCGCGAGACGCCCTGCCAGCGGGTTCCTGTCGCGCATGCTGCACTCCTCGGCCGTGCGGAGGGGGACCGTACGCCGACGGCCCGGCGGCGGGCCGCCGCCGCTTCCACCCAAACACGCCGCACCGGATCGGGCTCGCGCTGAGGGCCGGCCGCGTCGGGGCCGGCCGGGTGCCCCAGCGGCTCCCGGTACTCCCGGCCCAGACACCGTGGTGCTCTGCGAGGCTTCCCGGCGAGCGGCGGAGACCGTGCCGCGGACGCCCTCCGCACGGGTGCGATTGAGTACGGAGACTCAGGCCGTGGGCGGGTTCCCCGCCGGACGATGGACCTTGCCACGCCGACCGACCGCAGGAGAACCCGTGCTCAGCCGCATCGCCGCAGCCGTCGTGCCCTCCCTCGGACACCTGACGACCACATCCGACGAGGAGGCGGCCCCCGCCCCCGGTTCGATCGTGGTAGCCAACCACACCTCGCTCGTCGATCCGGGGATCGTGCTGGCCGCACTGCTCCGCCACGGAGTGGAGCCGGTCGTTCTCGCCACCGCCGGCCTCTGGCGCATCCCGGTGCTCGGGCCGCTGCTGATCAGGGGCGGGCACGTGCCCGTCCACCGGGGGAGTGTCCGGGCGGCGGAGTCCCTGGACGAGGCCGCCGCCGCGCTGCGGGCGGGCCGCCACGTCCTCATCTACGCGGAGGGCCGGTTGCCGCTGCGGAAGGACTCGGCCGAGGCGGCGCCCGAGCGGTTCCGCAGCGGGCTCGCCCGCCTCGCGCTGGCCGCCGACGCCCCGGTCGTACCGCTCGGCCAGGCGGGCGCCCGCCGCGTGGTCTCCGGCGGCGCCGTGAAGCAGATCGCCGGACTTCTCACCGCGCCGGCCCGTCGGCCCCGTCTGCACGTCCACTTCGGCAGCCCCGTCCGGCTCCCCGACGACATCCCGGCAGCGACCGCGACGGCGCACCGGGCCGTCACGGCGGCCTGGCGCACGGCCACGGAGCACCTGGTAGCTGTCTCGTGAACCCTGGCGGCCACCGCCAGCCGCTCGGCGGCCGGGCCTTCACCGGCCCGTAGAGCCGACCCGTAGAGCCGACCCGTAGAGCCGGGCCGGTGAAGGCTGAGGTGTGGTCAGCGCTCCATCATGCGCATCTGGGCGTCGTTGTGGGTGTCTCCGGCGGCCGGGGGGAGGCTGGTGAGCTGGTCGAGCTGTTCGACGGTCAGCGTCAGGGCATCGGCGGCGGTGTTCTCCTCGACCCGGGCCACGCGGCGGGTGCCGGGGATGGGAGCGATGTCGTCCCCCTGGGCCAGCAGCCAGGCGAGGGCCACCTGGGCCGGGGTCGCGCCGATCCGGGCGGCGACGGCGGCGACCTCGTCGGCCAGACGCAGATTGTGCTGGAAGTTCTCCTCGGTGAACCTCGGGTTGTCCGCGCGGAAGTCGTCCGGCGCGAACTGGTCGGTGGAGCGGATCGCACCGGTCAGGAAGCCGCGCCCCAGGGGGGAGAAGGGGACGAAGCCGATGTTCAGCTCACGCAGCACCGGCAGCACGCGGGCTTCGGGGTCCCGGGTGAACAGCGAGTACTCCGACTGAAGGGCGGTGACCGGATGGACGGCGTGGGCGCGACGGATGGTGTCGGGTCCGGCCTCGGAGAGGCCGATGTACCGGATCTTGCCCTCGGTGACCAGCTCGGCCAGCGCGCCGACGGTCTCCTCGATGGGAGTGCCGGGGTCGACGCGGTGCTGGTAGTAGAGGTCGATGTGGTCGGTGCCGAGGCGCCCCAGAGAACCCTCGACCGCGGCGCGGACGTTCGCCGGGCTGCTGTCGGGACCGCCCTGACGGCCCGTGTGGGAGATCAGCCCGAACTTCGTCGCGAGGACGACCTGGTCCCGGCGCCCCTTCAGCGCTCGGCCGATGAGTTCCTCGTTGGTGTAAGGGCCGTAGACCTCGGCGGTGTCGACGAAGGTGACGCCCAGCTCAAGGGCGCGGTGCACGGTGCGGATGGACTCCGCGTCGTCGGTGCCGGCGCCCGTGTAGCCGTGCGACATGCCCATCGCGCCCAGGCCGATACGGGAGACTTTCAGGTCACCGAGGTTGATCTGCTTCATGGTTCTCACTCTCCGAAATGTGTTCGGTGTTTCTCAGCTGTGATGAGGTGAACCCGATCACAACTCCTGCGTTCAGGGCGTGGCTTCGCGGAGTCGGGGCGGAAGTCGACCCCGTCCGTGAAGGCGCCCCGGTCCGCCCCGGTCAGCCGTCCAGGCGGCGCTTGCTGAGCCAGGCGACCATCTCGGGGTCGTGGTGGTCGAAGAACAGGGTCTCGCCGGTGTCGAGGGCGGCGACGGCCGCCATCTGGTCGTCGGTCAGCTCGAAGTCGAAGACGTCGATGTTCTGCGCCATCCGGTCGGGGTTGACGGACTTGGGGATGGTGACGACCTCGCGCTGGATCAGCCAGCGCAGCGCGACCTGGGCCACGGACTTGCCGTGCGCCTCGCCGATCCGGGCCAGGACGGGGTTGGTGAACAGGCCGTTCCTCCCCTCGGCGAAGCCGCCCCAGGACTGGTGCTGGACACCGTGCCGGCGCATGAGGTCCTGGTCGGCGGTGCGCTGGTAGAAGACGTGGGTCTCGATCTGGTTGACGGCCGGCGTGATCTCGTTGTTGAAGGTGAGGTCCAGGAGCCGGTCGGGATGGAAGTTGGCGACGCCGATCGCCTTGGCCAGGCCCTCGCGGTTCAGCGCCTCCATGGCCCGCCACTGGCCGTACACGTCACCGAAGGGCTGGTGCATCAGGTACAGGTCGAGGTGGTCCAGGCCCAGCTTGCGCAGCGAGGTCTCGAAGGCGCGCCGGGTGTTCGCCTCGGCGGGCGCGTCCTGGACCCACAGCTTGGTGGTGACGAACAGTTCCTCGCGCGGGATGCCGCTCGCCCTGATGGCGCGGCCGACCGCCTCCTCGTTGCCGTACGCGGCAGCGGTGTCGAGCAGCCGGTAGCCGGCCGCCAGCGCTTCGGAGACGGCCCGCTCGGTCTGCTCGGCCGGGATCTGGTAGACGCCGAAGCCGAGGACGGGCATCCGGAGGCCGTTGTTGAGGGTGACGTGCTGCACGGGTTCTTCCTTCTCGTGGTGGCCTGGTGGCGTGGTTGCTCGGTGGGCGAGCGGGGTCTGATGGGGTGGGGCGGAGGTGGCGAAGGCCGTGAGGGCCCGGCGGTCGGTCACGGTCGGATACGCGTCCGACGTCATGTATTTCATCCGGTGACGGTCTGGATCTCCCCCACTTCAGTCCGTGTCGTAGGAGTCGGGTCGTCGCGCGGGCTCGGCACCAGGCCGGACAGGTCCGAACGGTGGGCCGGAGCGGGAAGCTGACGGCGGTATCGAGCAGGATCACCGCCGCGCCGGCAACCGTGCCGAAGACCGCCACCGCGCCTGCGCCGCCGTACTCCCGCGAGGTGTCCACCGAGCTCACCCGGTGACGTCGTCCACCATGCCTGCCGGCACCCCCCGGCAGGCAGACCTGCTTCTGCAGGGGGGTGGCCAGAGGGGGGTACGGCAGGGCCCCCCTCCCGCATACCGCCCAGGTCGCCGCATTGCGACACTGGATGCATGGCACCCGAGCAGCGGCACACCGTCGGTGACGAGCTGGCGCGCTTCCTGCGCGCCCGCCGCACCCAGACCAGCCCCCAGTCCGTCGGCCTCACCCCCGGGTACGGCGTCCGCCGCACCCCCGGCCTGCGGCGCGAGGAGCTGGCCACGCTCGCCGGTGTCAGCATCGACTACTACACCCGCCTGGAACGCGGCAAGGAAACCCGGCCGGGCCCCGGGGTCGTCGACGCTCTCGCCCGCGCCCTCCAGCTCGACGACGACGAACACCACCACCTGCGCGAGCTCGCCGTCCGCGCCTCCCGGTACGCGCCCCAGCCGCCCCCTCCGCCCAGCCGCACCGTCCGTCCCCACCTCGCGCTGCTGCTGGAGACGATGAGGCCGAGCCCCGCCTACATCGTCAGCCGCAGCATGGACCTGCTCGCCTGGAACCCCGGCGGTCTCGCTCTGTACGCGGGTATGGACGACTGGCCGGCCACCCGGCGCAACCTCGCCCGCTACCTCTTCCTCCACCCCGTGGCCCGTGAGCTGTTCCCCGACTGGGACATCCAGGTCCGCGGCTGTGTCGCCCGTCTGCGCACCGAAGCCGGCCTCAACCCCGATGCTCCGGATCTCACGACCCTCGTCGGTGAACTCCTCCTCAAGAGCCCCGACTTCGCCAGCCTCTGGGAGCGTTACGAGGTCATAGGCCGCAAGAAGCTCCAGAAGACCCTCCACCACCCGAAGGTCGGCGTCCTCACCCTCAGCAGCCAGAGCATGAGTCTGGAGGGGACCCCCGGACAGCGCCTCGGCGTCTACACCGCCGAACCGGGCACCCCCGACCACGACGCCATGCTCCTGCTCGACCTCACCGCACCGGCGGACCCGGCACACCGCGACCGCGTGACGACCGACTGACCGCCGCTCCGGAGAAGGAGCCGCCCCGGCCGAGGCCGGTCAGGAGGCTGGCCAACAGGTCGGTCACGAGGATCGGTCACGAGGCCGTTCGAGGTCTTCGGGCGTCAGGTCAGGGCGCAGCCGGTGCCAGGACGGCTGCCGCAGCAGCCCGGCGCGGGTCCTGGTGGCGTAGGCAACCTCGCCGACCAGACGGGGCAGTACCCATCGCGCGCCCGGGACCGCCGGGGGCGGGGTGAAGGGGCAGTCGGCACTCGCCGCGGCGCGCAGGAGTCCGGCGAGCGTTCGCCGTTCGCCGTCGCTCCATCCGGTGCCGACGTTCCCGATGTGCCGCAGGCCGTCGCCGTGCCACTCACCCAGCAGCAGAGCGCCCGGCAGATCGCTCAGACGCCCGTGGCCGGGCAGCCAGCCGCCGACGACGACATCGGCGGTCCGGATGTGACGGATCTTGATCCAGGCACGTGAGCGGACCCCCGGTTCGTAACCCGAGTCCAGCCGCTTGGCGATCAGCCCTTCCAGCCCGGCGGCCCGGGTCGCTTCCAGGGCACGCTCGCCGTGCCCCGCGATGAAGGCGGGGGTCGACCAGTGCGGTCCGGTCAGGCCGAGCGATGCGAGGGCGGCGCGGCGTTCGGTGTAGGGGAGCGGCGTCAGAGGGTCGGTGCCGAGGAACAGTACGTCGAACAGGACCAGGTGCGCGGGGACGGTACGCGCCATCCTGGCCGCCTTCGCCGGTGCGCCCGCCAGACCCATGCGTGACTGCAGCCGTTCGAAGTCGCTGCGTCCCGAGTCGTCGAACGCGACGATCTCACCGTCCAGGACCGCGGCCGTGTCACCCAGAGCCGCGCCCAGCGGCGCGAGGTCCGGGTAGGCGGCGGTGATGTCCGCGCCGGAACGCGAACGCAGCAGTACCGTCCCGTCGCCGGGCAGACCGACCACCGCGCGCTGCCCGTCGTACTTGACCTCGTAGGCCCACCGCTCGTCCACCGCGGCGGGCGGCAGCCGGCCGGGGGTGGCGAGCATCGGGGCGATCCGGGGAAGTCCCATGGGTCCGGCGCGTCAGGACGCGCTGCGCTTCCTCGCCGGGGCTTTGCGGGCGGGGGCCTTCTTCGCGCTTCTCTTCGCGGCGGAGGACTTCGCGGCGGTTTTCGCGGAAGCCCTCGCGGAGGACTCCCCGGCAGCGCCCCGCCTCGCGGTGCCTTTCTTCGCCGCGCCCTCGCGCGTGGGAGCCGCCTTCTTCCGCGCGCCCCGTCCGCCGGCGGGCAGCTCGTGCACCGTGGCGTCTCCGCCGTGCTCGCCCCGGCCCTCCTGCGCGGCCTTGACCGAGGCGTTGAGGGCGGCCATCAGATCCACCACCTTGCCGGGTTCCCGCTCGCCCTCCTCGCCGGACGCGGCGGGCTCGCGGCCCTCCGCCTTCGCCGCGATCAACTCCTCGAGGGCGGCGCGGTACTCGTCCCGGAAACCGTCGATGCCGTCGAGGGCCATGGTCTCGGTGAGTTCCACGGCCCGGTCGATCTCACCCTCGTCCAGCTCGACGGCCTCGGGAGCGAGTTCCCGGGGACTGCGGATCTCGTCGGGCCACCGCATCGAATGCAGCACGATCGCCCCTTCCCGAACCCGCAGCAGCCCCAGACGTTCGCGGTTGTGCCAGGCGAACTTGGCGACAGCGGCCTTGTCGGAACGTTCCAGCGCCTTGCGCAGCAGGGTGTACGGCTTGTTCGCCACCTCGCCGTCGGCCGCCAGGAAGTACGAATCGCCGATCCGGACCGGGTCGATGGTGCTCGCGTCGACGAACGCGACGATCTCGATCGCCTTGGCGGTGGGGAGCGGCAACCTGCCCAGTTCCTCGTCGGTCACCGGCACCGTATGGTCCTTGGCGACCTCGTACCCCTTGGCGATCTCGTCCTGGGGCACCTCCTCGCCGTCCAACTCGCACACCTTGCGGGTACGGACGCGGCCCATGTCCTCCAGGTGCACCTGCCGGAAGTGGATGCCGTGGTCCTCGGTCGCGGACACCACTCTGATCGGGATGGTCACCAGCCCGAAGCTGATGGCACCGGTCCACAGGGGTCGCGGCATCGACTACCTCCAGGCGCCCCGCTCCGGTCCCGGACGGGCGGACGGGTATCGGTCGGCGGAGGGACGGGCGGGTGCCCGCGCTCCTCCGGGGCCGTCCGGCGGACCTCCGCACGGACGGGCCCTCCGCTCCGATCCTCGCGCGCGCGACCCTCCCGCGCATCCGGGGGAGGGCGGCGCGTCAGCTCCGGCCGAAGCAGCTCCGCAGCTCGTCCAGGTCGTAGAAGTGGCTGCCCGGGGCGATCGGCTCGCAGGACGCCTTGAAGGCGGTCTCCTTCTCGTTGTAGAGCATCCGGACCAGGTAGCGCGTCCCGCCCGGAGCCTTCTTCCCGGACTTCTGGCCCTTCGCGTCCTTCCCGGCCCGCTGCGGCCCGGCGAAAAGGTCCCACTGCACGTTCGCGGCCATCGGCGCGACCTGCGCACCGCGCCACGCGTTGTTCTCGTACGTGTAAGGCTCGTGGAGATCCGCGGCCTTCGTGCTGCCGGGCAGCCCCAGCAGGACGGCGAGCGGCATGATCTCCTCCGCGTGCGTGAAGCGGAGGACGGCCCCCTTCGCGCTGGTGCCGCCCGCCTTCGCCTCGACCTGGTCGAACAGGTCGTCGAGCAGCACGTTCGCCATGTCGTACGTGATGGTCCGCCCACTGATCGACGGGCCCTTCTCGTAGAACTCCTCGGCGTCGTCGAGGTACGAGAACCACCGCGCGTTCCGGGCGGGTACGAAGGGGTCCAGGTCGACGTCCGGGGCCTCCACCCCCAGGTCGGGCGCGGCGGCGTACAGCTCGTACAGCGAGCGTGCGAAGGCGACCCGGTCCTCGGCCGTCAGGGCGGCGACGTACCCGGACGTGAACAGGCGCGACACCACTTCCTTCGCGTTCCGGGCGGTGTCCGGGGCGCCGTCGATCCGAGCGAGCACCGCTGCCAGCTCCGGATCGCTCTCCACGTACTCCTGGTAGGCGGCGTTCTGCGGCTGCTTGTGGAAGTACAACAGGTCCTTGTCGGTGACGGGCGCCTGGACGAGGTTCGTCAGCTTCGGATCGGCTGCCGTGAGCCCGCCGGTGAAGGCGTTGGCGCTGGCCGTGGCCCGGTTCACCCCGGAGGTCTTGACCTCGACGGGCTCCTGTCCGGCGACGATCGCGCGGAAGAGGGAGGGCAGCCGCTGCTCCATGCGCCGGGCGGTCTGCCGCTGCTCCTGGACACCGCGACCGGACAGTTCCCCGTAACCGACCGAGGAGGCCGCCGTGAGCAGCGACTCGACCTGCGGGCCCAGCCGGGCGCCGAGGCGGGTCAGCGCGCCCTTGCCCTCCGCGTCCCGCAGCACCGCGAGCACCGCGTCCCCGTCCTCGCTGTCGGACATGGCGCGCGACCCGTGACGGGAGACGCTCTCCGTGAAGACCGGGGTGAACGACGCGGGGACCGGTTCGTAGCGGCGCGCGTTCTGCTGCGGGGCGTAGGTCGTCTTCGTCGTGTAGAAGTGCTCACCGGATCGGTCGGCCCGCGCCGGGGCGTGCGCGGCGGCGGAACCTCCGGCGGCGGTGACCGCGGTGGCGGCCAGGACCAGGGCGGCCATGGAGGAGAGCGTGCGCTTCACGGGGGTTCCTCGGGTGCTTCGGGACTGCCGACCGGGCGGGTGCGACGCCACGCAGGTTCACAAGCCGGGGCGAACGGCTGCCCACCGCCGCCCGTGCACGGAGTGATGTACAGGTGAACAGCCGTCCGCGCAGGGCCGTCGGTGACGGGCGGACGCACGCGGACCCCGTCCGGTCGGGAGGACCGGACGGGGTCCGAGGAGCTGTCCGCGCACGGACGGGGAGGACGCGTAGGCGCGGACGGCGCACGCGGGGGCGGCGGGCGGGCTGCTCGCCCGGCCTGTCCGCGTGCTGGTCAGCCGATGCCGTGCACGGCCTTCTCGATGAGGCCGGCGACGTCCGCGGGGTGGGAGAGCATCACCAGGTGCGAGGAGTCGACCTCCACCACCGTCATGCCCGCGCGCCGGTAACCGTAACGCTCTACCTCAGGGTTGATGGTGTGGTCGGCGGCGGCCACCAGGCCCCAGGAGGGCTTCGTCCTCCACGCGGCGACGGGAGCCGCCTCGGCGAACGCCTGGGCCGCCAGGGGGCGCTGGGAGACCGCGAGGATCTTCGCGAGACCGGGGTCGACGTCGTGGGCGAAGACGGCCGGGAAGCTCTCCGGCACCACCGAGACGTCGGTGCCCGGCTCGTCCGAGCCCTCGACCGGGAAGGGGGTGTACACGAGCGCGGACGCGAGGTCGGAATCGGGGAAGCGGCCCTGCAGCTCACCCAGGCTCTCACCCTCGGTCAGTGCGTACCCGGCCAGATAGACCAGGCCCTTCACGTTCTCCTCCTCGCCCGCGACGGTGATGACCGCCCCGCCGTACGAGTGGCCGACCAGGATCACCGGACCGGCGATCGACCGGACCACGGAGGCGATGTAGGCGGCGTCGCCGATCAGGCTCCGGTTGGGCACCGCCGGGGCGACGACGTCGAAGCCGCGTTCCGTCAGCTCCGGGATGAGCAGGGCGAAGCTGGAGGCATCGGCGAAGGCGCCGTGCACCAGGACGATCGTCGGACTGTCGGACGAGGGCATGGGGAAACTCCTTGGTTCTTCGCGGTCCCGGACGGGAAATCAGGCGGAGTGCAGAGCGGCGCGGAGCGTACCGATCGCCTGCTCGATGGCCGCCCCGGCGGCGTGCGTCCCGCGCAGCGCGTCGAGCATCACGAAGTCGTGGATGATGCCCTGGTAGCGGACCGCGGTGACCGCGACACCGGCCTCGCGCAGCTTGTTGGCGTAGGCCTCGCCCTCGTCCCGCAGCACGTCGGCCTCGCCGGTGATGACCAGCGCCGGCGGCAGCCCGGTGAGCTGCTCGGTGGTGGCGCGCAGCGGCGAGGCGGTGATCTCGGCGCGCTGGGCCGGGTCGGTCGTGTACTGGTCCCAGAACCACTGCATGCCGTCGCGGCGCAGGAAGTACCCCTCGGCGAACTGGTGGTACGAGGCGGTGTCGAAGGACGCGTCGGTGACGGGGTAGAACAGCACCTGCTGGACCAGCGGTACGTCACCGCGCTCCTTGGCCATCAGGGTGAGGGCGGCGGTCATGTTGCCGCCGACCGAGTCGCCGGCCACCGCGATGCGGCCACCGTCCAGCCCCTTGCCGGCGCCCTCGGCGACCACCCAGCGGGCGACCGCGTAGTTCTGTTCGATCGCGACCGGGTAGCGGTGCTCGGGGGAGAGGTCGTACTCCGGGAAGACGACGGCCGCGCCCGCGCCGGTCGCGAGCTCGCGGACGAGCCGGTCGTGGGTGTGAGCGTTGCCGAACACCCAGCCCGCGCCGTGGATGTAGAGGATGACCGGGAGCGTGCCGGTGGCCCCGGCGGGCTTGACGATGCGCGCCTTGACCGATCCGGTGGGACCGCCTTCGACGGTGATCCACTCCTCGGTGATCTCGGGCTTCTCAATGTCGCCCGACTGGACCTCGTCCACTGCCTTGCGGCCCTCGGCCGGGGCGAGCTCGAAGAGGTACGGCGGGTTCGCGGTCGCCTCGGCGAACGCGGCGGCGGCCGGCTCCAGCACGGGGGAGGTCGGCGCGGCGGGGAACTCGGACATGGTTCGTCTCCTGTCGTCCGGGCTCCGGCCGGGGCCGGTCGGCCCACGGGGCAGGGGCCCGGTGTGGAAAAAAGGGGGTGACGACAGGGACGCTACGTCCCCGGAGCACGGGCGGCTTGTCCGTGAACGCCCCGGCTCTGTCCTCTCCGTGCGCGAACCCGCGCCCCGCACGGAACCCGTCAGCCCGGCGTCCCCGCTCCCTCGGCCGTCTCCACCGTCGAGGTGATCCGGACGACCGACGGACCCCGGGGCGCCGAGCCGAACCCGAAGGTCACCGGCGGATCGACGGGCGCGAGCCCGCCGAGGTCCGTTCCCCCGAGGGAGGCGCTCACCGACAGGACACGGTGCTGGTCCCGTGCCCCGTACCACTCGCGCCGGCCCGGACCCGCGGTGCCGAGCGTACGGACACCGGGCAGCAGCCGGGCCTGGGCCGCCGTGTGCGACGTCCCGGCCCG
>NZ_JBSFVR010000134.1:0-18777 GCF_053592415.1 Streptomyces sp. NPDC002690
GGCTCCGGTCGCGTTGCCGGTGCCGCCGCCTCCGTTGTCCCCGCCTCCGTTGTCCCCGCCTCCGTTGCCGCCTCCGTTGCCGCCGCCCCCGGTGCCGCCGCCCCCGTTGTCTCCGCCGGTGGGGCCCGTTCCGGTGGTGCCGCCCGCGCCGGTGTCGGTCGGGCCCGGGGTCGCCGGGGTGGTGCCGACGGGGGTGGTGGGGGAGGTGTCGCTCGGTGTGTCCGAGGGGGAGTCGGGGTCGGTGGGCGCCGATTCGTCGTCGGACGGGTCCGGCTCCGCGCTGCCCTCCGCGAGATCCAGCTCGAAATCCCGCACCTCGGAGCCTTCGAGGGCGGCGGCGGTGTAGTCCGCCCATGTCTCGGCGGGGGCACCGCCGCCGTTGACGCGGGACTGACCGAGGGCGCCGTACAGCGACTCCTGCGTTCCGGTCTCCGGGTCCTGGCCCATGACGGCGACGACGGTCGCGAGGTCGGGGGTGTAGCCGGCGAACCAGGCGGCCTTGTCCTCCTCGGCGGTGCCGGTCTTCCCGGCGGCCGGGCGCCCCGCCGCCCGGGCGGCGATTCCGGTACCGCCCTCGACGACGCTGCGCAGGATCGCGGTGGTGGTGTCGGCGGCCTCCCGGCTGACGGCCTGCCGGGTGGTGCGGCCGGGCAGCGGGACGCTCCGGCCGTCCTTGGTGACCTTCTCCACGAGGGTGTACGTGCCGTGCCGCCCGTGGTTGGCGAGGGTCGCGTACGCCTCGGTCATGTCGAGCACGCTGGCGGTGGCCGGGCCGAGGGCGATGGACGGGGAGGCGGTCAGGTCCGGGGTGCTCTCGGGGATGCCGAGGTCGATCGCGGTCTCCTTGACCTTCTCGGGACCGACGTCCTCGGCCATCTGCGCGTACACCGCGTTGACGGACTTGTCGGTGGCCTCCCGGACGGTGATGTCGCCGTAGCTGACGTCGTCCTCGTTGGCGGGGGCGTAGCCGGTGTCGCCCTGGCGTCCTTGCACGGGGCGCTCGTTGGTGCCGTCGTAGCGGGTGTTCGGGGTGATGCGGCGGCCGTCCTGGGTGGTGGAGTCGTTGGCGACGGCGGCGGTGAAGACGAACGGCTTGAAGGTGGAGCCGACCTGGTAGTCGCGGCGGGTCGCGTTGTTGACGTACTGGCGGGTGTAGTCGATGCCGCCGTACAGGGCGACGACCTCGCCGGTGGCGGGGTCGATGGAAGCGCCGCCGACACGGACGTTGCGGTCGGCGTCGTTGCCGTCCTCGGTCCGGGAGGTCACGTTCTCCTCGACGGCGTCCACGAAGGCGTCCTGCTTCTCCTTCTCCAGGGTGGTGGTGATCCGGTAGCCGCCGGTGGCGAGGGTCTCCTCGTCGACGATCCCGTGGCCGGTGAGGTAGTCCTTGACCGCGTTGACGAGGTAACCGCGCTGTCCGGAGAGGCCGGTGGCCGCTTTGGCCTCGTCCGGCGGCGGGAAGGCGAGGGCGGCGCGCGCGGACGCCCCGAGCCACTTCTCCTTGACCATGCCGTCGAGCACGTAGTTCCAGCGGGCGAGGACGGCCGGCTTGTTCTCCGGGTGGGCGACGACGTCGTACGCGCTGGGGGCGTTGAGGAGCGAGGCGAGGTACGCGCCTTCGGCGACGTCCACGTCGGTGACGTCCTTGCCGTAGTACGCCTGGGCCGCGGCCTGGATGCCGTAGGCGTTGCGGCCGAAGTAGCTGGTGTTGAGGTACCCCTCGAAGATCTGGTCCTTGGTCTGCTCACGGTCCAGCTTGATCGCGATGAAGAACTCCTTCACCTTGCGGACGACCGTCTGCTCCTGGCCGAGGTAGTAGTTCTTGACGTACTGCTGGGTGATCGTCGAACCGCCCTGCTTGCCCTGCCCGGTGACGGTGTTCCAGGCGGCTCGGACCATGGCTTGGGCGTCGACGGCGCGCTCGGAGTAGAAGTTGCGGTCCTCGGCGGCGAGCACGGTGTGCTGGACGTCCTTCGGGACCTGCGCGAGCCGGACGTTCTCCCGGTTGACGTCGCCGTCGCGGGCGATGACCGCCCCGTCGCGGTAGAGGTAGACGTTGCTCTGGGCGGTGGCGCTGGAGTTGGCGGCGGGGATGTCGACGAGTTGGTACCCGGCGACGAAGCCGCCCACGAGGAGTACGGCGATCAGGAGCACGGCCCCGAGGACCATGCGCCAGGTCGGTACGAGACGGCGCCAGCCCTTGCGCCGGGGGCGCTTCGCGCGGCCCTTGCGGCCCTTGCCGCCCGGCGCCGCGGCCGATGCTCCGGTCTCCGGCGTTCCGTCCGCCGTCCCGTCCTGCGGGTCGCGCCCGCCGGTGTCCTCACCGGCGTGCGCGGTGTCCTCGTCACCCTTGCCGCCCTCGTTGCCGGAGGGGTCCCGGGGGGTCCAGCGCTGTGGCTCGTCGCTCATGGTGGAGACTCCTCGGCCGCGGGCAGTTCTCCCATACTGCCCTTTTAGGGGCGATAACCTTCGGAACACCCCTGAAAGTGCTGCCGCACGCCCTCCCGAACACTTCGCGCGCCCTCCGGAAACCGGTCGCGGGATTCCGGACACCTGGACTAACCTCGTGCGCTTTGGTGCCTGCGGACGGGCGGGTCCCCGGGCGGGCGGTCCGGGCGGTCCAGGCTGTCGGGTGGTCCGGGCGGTCCGGCTGTCGGGGCGGTCCGGGTGGTCCGGGCGGGAACACAGGGGAAGCGGAGGGAGACGTGCGGGTCTATGCCGTGGTGGCCGCGGGCGGGTTCCGCCGGCATGCCACGTACCGGATGGCGACGGTGGCGGGGACCTTCACCAACACGGTCTTCGGCTTCATCGTCGCGTACACCTACGCCGCCCTGTGGGCGGAGCGGCCGGATCTCGGCGGCTACGACACCGCGCAGGCCATGACCTTCGTCTGGCTGGGCCAGGCGCTGCTGATGACGTGTTCGATGATGGGCGGCGGCTTCGAGAACGAGCTGATGGCGCGCATCCGGACCGGCGACATCGCGATCGACCTCTACCGCCCGGCCGACCTCCAGCTCTGGTGGCTGGCGGGGGACCTGGGCCGGGCGGCCTTCCATTTCCTCGGGCGCGGCATCGTGCCGATGGCGATCGGCGCGCTCGCCTTCGAGCTGGCCCTGCCCGGCTCGCCGTGGACGTGGCTGGCGTTCCTGGTGTCGGTGGTGCTCGGGGTGGTGGTCAGCTTCGCCGTACGGTTCCTCGTCGCGCTGGCCGCGTTCTGGCTGCTGGACGGGGCGGGGGTGCTCCAGATCAGCTGGCTGACGGGGCTGTTCTTCTCGGGGATGCTGCTGCCGCTGAACCTGTTTCCGGGGCTGCTCGGCGAGGTGGCGCGGGCCCTGCCGTGGTCGGCGTTCCTTCAAGTGCCCGCCGACGTGTTCCTCGGCAAGCGCACCGGGTGGGACCTGGCGGGGGCGTTCGCCTTCCAGGCCGGCTGGGCGGTGGTCCTGCTGCTGGCGGGCCGGCTCCTCCAGTCGGTCGCGACACGGAGAGTGGTGGTGCAGGGTGGCTGACACGGTGCTCGTCCCGGACGGCGGTACGGAAGCGGAGGCGGCGGCGTACGCGCCCCGCGGCGGCGGACGGTCGCAGCTGGTGGAAGGCCTCCGCGCCTACCGGCTCATCGCGGGAATGTGGATCCGCTCGACCATGGCGTACCGGGCGTCCTTCGCCATGACCACGCTCGGCAACTTCCTCTCGACTGTCTTCGACTTCGTCGCCATCATGCTGATGTTCGGTCATGTCGACGCGCTCGGCGGCTACTCCCTGCCGGAGATCGCCCTGCTGTACGGGATGGCGGCGACCGCTTTCGGCCTGGCCGATCTGCTGCTGGGGTCGTTGGACCGGATCGGCGAGCGGGTCCGGGACGGCACGCTCGACACGCTGCTGGTGCGCCCGGTACCGGTGCTGGTCCAGGTGGCCGCGGACCGGTTCGCGCTGCGCAGGACGGGGCGGATCATCCAGGGGCTGATGGTCCTGGGGTACGCCCTGGTGGTGCTGGACATCGACTGGACGCCGCTGAAGGTGCTGCTGGTGCCGCTCGCGGTGGTGAGCGGCGGGGCGGTCTTCGGCGCGGTGTACGTCGCCGGGTCGGCGCTCCAGTTCTTCGCCCTGGACGCGGCGGAGGTGCAGAGCTCCTTCACGTACGGCGGGCAGACGCTGTTGCAGTACCCGCCCACCGTCTTCGCCCGGGAACTGGTGCGCGGGGTGACGTTCGTGGTGCCGCTGGCCTTCGTGAGCTGGCTGCCCGCGCTGTACGTGCTGGGGCGGGAGTACCCGGTGGCGCTGCCGCAGTGGGTGGCGTTCCTGCCGCCGGTGGTGGCGGCCGGGTGCGGGCTGCTCGCGGGCCTGGCGTGGCGTACGGGGCTGCGGGCGTACCGGAGTACGGGAAGTTGACGAGGGACGGCGGTACGGAGAGGGGGCCGGGCATGGAGCGGGGCGCGGGGACGGGGGCAGCGACGGTGGCGGAGGCGGCGGTGGCGGCAGTGGCGGAGGCGGCAGTGGCGGAGGGCGGCGTCGTACGGACCTCGGCGGCCGACGACGCCTTCATCGAGCTGGACGGGGTGGAGAAGGTCTTCGAGGTGCGCCGCAAGGCGGGACTCCTGCGGCGTGAGCGCCACGAGGTGCGCGCGGTGGACGGGATCAGCTTCCGGGTGGCGCGCGGCGAGATGGTCGGCTACATCGGCCCGAACGGTGCGGGCAAGTCGACGACGATCAAGATGCTGACGGGCATCCTGACCCCGAGCGGCGGCCGGCTGCGGGTCGCGGGCGTCGACCCGTCGCGGGAGCGCACCCGGCTGGCGCACCGGATCGGGGTGGTGTTCGGGCAGCGCACCACGCTCTGGTGGGACCTGCCGCTGAAGGACTCGTACCGGCTGATGCACCGCATGTACCGCATCCCGGAGGCGCGTTATCGCGAGAACCTGAACCGATGTGTCGAACTCCTGGACCTGGCGGATCTGCTGGACACGCCGGTACGGCAACTCTCCCTTGGGCAGCGGATGCGCGGCGACATCGCGGCGGCGCTGCTGCACGATCCGGAGGTGCTGTACCTGGACGAGCCGACGATCGGGCTCGACATCATCTCCAAGACGAAGGTGCGCCAGTTCCTCAAGGACCTGAACGAGGAGCGCTCCACCACCGTCCTGCTCACCACCCACGACCTCACCGACATCGAGCAGTTGTGCCGCCGGGTGATGGTGATCGACCACGGCCGGCTGATGTACGACGGCGCGCTCGCCGGGCTGCACGAGGCGGGGGAGAGCGAACGCGTCCTGGTGGTCGACCTGGACCGTGAACTCCCGCCGATCGCGGTGGAGTCGGAGGGACCGTTGCGGGCGCGGGTGGTCAGGACCGAGGGGCCCCGCCAGTGGCTGGCGCTCCCGGCGGACGCTTCCGTGGCGCCCCTGGTGGCGCGGATCGCGGCGGAGTACCCGCTGAAGGACCTCTCGGTGCGGGAGCCGGACATCGAGGACGTGATCGCCCGGATGTACGCGGCGCGACCGCGCCCCGCCGCGTAGACCGCGTCCGGCGGGTGCCGCCCTTCGCGCGGGGGCTCTGGTCCCGTGGGGCGCGCGGTGCATAGGGTGGGCGTCATGACGAGTGAACTCCCGGACATGCGCGCCTCCGACGCCGAGCGGGAACGGATCGCCGAGATCCTGCGGGACGCCATGGCCGAAGGGCGCCTGGACATGGGGGAGTTCGAGCGGCGGCTGGAGGCGGCCTACACGGCCCGCACGCGGGGGGAGTTGACCCCGCTCGTCCGCGATCTGCCGCTCTCCGGAACGCCGTTGCCGGACGTGGGCGGGGCCGCGGCGACGGCGTGGTCGGAGCGGATCGGCGGGGAGCCGACGTCGAAGGGCGGGTTCGCGTTCTGGGGCGGCTTCAGCCGCAGGGGGCGCTGGACCGTGGGCCGGACGTTCACCTCGTTCGTGATGTGGGGCGGCGGGGTCGTCGATCTGCGCGAGGCCCGTTTCGCGGAGCGCGAGGTGACGGTCCGCTGCTACGCGATCATGGGCGGTACGGGCGTCACCGTGTCACCCGACGTGCATGTGCGGGTCAACGGGACAGGTTTCATGGGCGGGTTCGACGAGCGTTCCAAGGACGAGGGCGAACCCGCACCGGACGCGCCGAGGGTGACCGTCACCGGCTTCGCGCTGATGGGCGGCGTCGGCGTGGAACGCAAGTGGAGCAAGGCGGCACGCCGTCGCCGCAGGGAAGCCGAAGCGGGCGCGAAGGCGGAAGCCGTGGGCCGGGCCGAAGCGCCCCGGGCGGTGGACGGACCGGGTGGGGTGGACGGGCCGGGCGGCGCGCGCGGACCCGGTGGGGTGCGCCGGCAGGATGAGGCGCGCGGACCAGGTGGCGGCAAGGAACCGCGCTGAGGCCGGTGCGGGGGCCGGGCCCTCGCGGAGGACCGGAAGGGCGTCCCGTCGGGGAACCCGGGACGCGCCGGACGGCTCGGGGCTCGGCCCGGATCTGATCCGCTCCGGGGGCCGCCCTACCCCTTCGGGCCGCTGGTCAGGAGGCCGAGGCCGATGCTGTCGGCGAGGGCCTGGTACCCCTGGTCGTTGAAGTGCAGGTGGTCGCCGCTGTCGTAGTCCGCCCGGATGCGTTCCGGTACGGCGGGGTCGCGGACCACCTGGTCGAAGTCCACGTACGCGTCGAACACCCCGCCTGCCCGGATCTGTTCGTTGACCTCCTGCCGGACGGCCTCGCGGGACGGCGTGAAGTTCGGGATGCCCTCGAACGGCGTCAGGGTCACCCCGATCACCCGCAGCCCCCGGGCGTGGGCCTGGCCGGTGAGGCGGCGCAGGGCGTCCACCACCCGCTGCGGGTCGAGGTGGGGCGAGGCGGTCTGTGCGTCGTTGATGCCGAGCGCGACGATCACCGTGCGCACTCCGGTGACGCCCAGCGCGTCCCGTTCGAAGCGGGTGACACCAGCGATGCCGCCCCGGCCGTCCGACAGCAGGCGGTTCCCCGAGATGCCCTGGTTCGCCACGCCCCAGCCGCCCTTCAGCCGGTCGGCCAGGAGGTCCGGCCAGCGCCTGTCGGCGTCGGGGGTGGAGCCGCTGCCGGCCGTGAGCGAGTCGCCGAAGGCGACGACCGTGCCCGACGCGGCCGTACTGAAGACGTCGACGGCCGTCAGATAGCGCCACTCGTCGATGGGCCGCGCGGTGCGCGCGTCGACGAGGTACGAGGTCTGGAACGCGGCCGGGTGCTGGGTGATGTGCCCGCCGGTCACGGGCGTACGGAAGGACACGACGAGGTCCGAGTCTGCGGCGATCCTCGTCCGCACGGCGTCGCTCACCACATGCCCGCCCGCCGGGACGGTGACCCGGCCCGCGCCCCCGAAGGTCACCGGGCGGGAGTTCACCCGCGCGTGGTCGACCACGAGGGGGCCGGTGCCGAACAGGTTCGAGAGGGTGATGCGCGCCGCGTCGCCGCCGGCGCTGCTGTGCACGGTGTTGCGGACGACCGTTCCCGCCGGTTCGCGGGTGCCGACCGGTGCGGCGCGTACCGGCGCACCGGTCCAGGTGGCGACCCACCGGCCGTCCGCCGCGGCGGTCTCGCGGCCGGCCGGGTGCTCGCCGGACGCCCGCACGTCGCTGCCACGGGGGTCGGTGAGCCGTGCCGTGCCGAGCGCGAGCGCCGCGGCGAGTACGGCGGTACCGGCCACGAGGGCGGACAGCAGGGCGCGCCTGCGGAGACCGGAGCCCGCCACGGAGTCCCGGCCGGGCTCGCGGGAGCCGGGTTCACGGGGGCCGGGGTCCGGTCCGGCCTGGTCACTACGGGCGACCCTGGACATCTGCGTACGTCTCCTCGTGCTCGGCCCGGGGTGCCGGGGAAGCCGGTGTGCGACGGGCCGCCGGGAACTGGGCGGGCGGCCCGGGAGTAGGACAGTGGGGACAATGCGTACGGCGGGGGAAGACGTGTACGCGAACGGGTGGCGCGGTAGGAGGGGACCGGGCGCACGGTGGACCGGTACACGGCAGGAAAGCGAGGCGGGACGCGGTGGATGGTAATGAACCGGGCGCGAGCACGGGGCCGGAACACGGTTCGGACGCGAGTCCGGACCATGCCGACCGGACGGGAGCCCCGGCCGGAGTGACGGCGGACCGGGACGCTCCGGCGGGTCCCGGCGGCGGCACCGGCGGCGGTTCCGACAGCCGTACCGGCGGCGGTTCCGACCGTACGGCACCGGCTCCGCACGACGCCGGACGGGTCGCCGCACCGCTGGCCGCGTTCGCGTACACCGCCGCCGACGAGGAGAAACGGCGCGGGGTGCGCCGGATGAAGATCACCGCCACCGGGCTGCTCCTGCTGGTCGCCGTGGTGTACACCCTCGCCACTTGGGCGAAGAACGCCCACGTGGGCGGCTGGCCCGGTTACGTCGCCGCCGCGGCCGAGGCGGGCATGGTGGGTGCGCTCGCCGACTGGTTCGCGGTGACGGCCCTCTTCCGCAGGCCGCTCGGTCTGCCCATTCCGCACACCGCGATCATCCCGACGAAGAAGGATCAGCTGGGGGCCTCGCTCGGGTCGTTCGTGGGCGAGAACTTCCTCTCCGCGGACGTGGTGCGGGGCCGTATCCACGCGTTGGGCGTCGGGGGGCGGGTCGGTGCCTGGCTCGCGGAGCCCGAGCACGCCGACCGGGTCACCGCCGAACTCGCGACAGCGCTGCGCGGGGCGCTGAAGGTCCTGCGGGACGCCGATGTGCAGGCCATCGTGGGAGAGGCGATCACGCGGCGGGCCGACGCGGTGGAGGTCGGCCCCGGGCTCGGGAAGATGCTGGAGAAGGTGGTGGCCGACGGCGGTCACCGCAAGGTCGTGGACCTGGTCTGCGTGCGCGCGCACGACTGGCTGGTTCTGCACGGTGACGCGGTGATGGACGCGGTGCAGGGCGGGGCGCCCGGCTGGACCCCGAGGTTCGTCGACAAGCGGGTGGGGGAGCGGGTCTACAAGGAGCTGCTGCGGTTCGTCACGGAGATGCGGGACATGCCGGGCCACCCGGCGCGCGACTCCATCGACACGTTCCTGGCGGACTTCGCCGCCGACCTCCAGACGGACCGGGACACCCGGGAGCGCGTGGAGCGGCTGAAGTCGGAGATCCTGGGGCGCCGTGAGGTGCAGGACGTGATCGCCTCCGCCTGGTCCTCGGTACGCGCGATGATCATCGCGGCGGCCGAGGACGAACGGAGCGAACTGCGGCTGCGGGCACGGGCCTCACTGATGTCGCTGGGCGCCCGCCTCGCCACGGACCAGCGACTTCAGGCCAAGCTGGAGGGGTGGCTGGAGGACGCGGCGGCCTACGTCGTCACCACCTACCGCACCGAGATCACCTCGCTGATCAGCGACACCGTCGCGGGCTGGGACGCGGACCAGACGTCGCGGAAGATCGAGGCCCACATCGGCCGCGACCTCCAGTTCATCCGGATCAACGGCACGGTGGTCGGCGCGCTCGCCGGACTCGCGATCTACACGGTGTCGAGGGCGCTGGGGGGGTGAAGCCCCGGGCAGGTGTGCCGGGCGGGTGTCGTACTCTCGCCCGGCACACGGGGCCATCCCCGGGCGCGTGCCGCGGGGGTACTCAGGCCGCGCGGCGGGTGACCGCCCAGGACGCGGCGGCGACCCCGCCGGCCACGGTGAAGACGGCGGGCCAAGCGCCCAGCTTCTTGGCCAGCACGTGCGAGCCGGCGAAGGCGGCGACGTACGCCGTGGTCAGTCCGGTGGCGGCGCGGGGGCCGGCCGTCCGGTTCCACTCGTACGCGGCGACCGCCCCGGCGACGGCGAGCGCGGCGCCGCCCAGGGGCCGCTTCCGGGTCCACCGGGCCACCCCGTAACCGCCGACGAGCCCGCTCGCCGCCACCGCCGCTGCCGGAATCTTCGCCATGGCAGCCACCTCCCGCTTTCGTGTTGTCGTCCCGGCCCCGTCGCGACGGTTCCGCGCCGGGGGATTCCGAGGCTAACCCGCCGATAGGTGCCCGAACCACGGACCCCGGAGACAAGGGGGTGCACAGGTGTTTACCCTGAGGGTGAACGCCTGTGCACCCGTCGGGCGTACCCGCCCTCACCCGCCCTGACGGAGATCGCATGCCAGCGGACATACCCACCCCGCCACCGACGCCCGCGTCGTCCCCCGAGCCGTCCGCGGACCGGGGCGCCAAAGCCGCGCCCTCCCCGAACCTGGCCATGGCCATCCTCGCCTTCTGCGGCGTCGTCGTCGCGGTCATGCAGACGCTCGTCGTCCCGCTGCTGCCGCACATCCCCGCGCTCACCGGTGCCACTCCGGCCGCCGCGAGCTGGCTCGTCACCATCACCCTGCTGACCGGCGCGGTCTTCACCCCGGTCCTGGGCCGCGTCGGCGACATGTACGGCAAGCGGCGCGTCCTGCTCGCCTCGCTCGGCTCACTCCTCGTCGGTTCGGTGCTCTGCGCGATCAGCTCGCACATCGAGATCCTCATCACCGGCCGCGCGCTCCAGGGCGCGGCGCTCGCCGTCGTCCCGCTGGGCATCAGCATCCTGCGCGACGAACTCCCCCCGGAGCGCGTGCTGCCCGCCGTCGCCCTGATGAGCTCCACGCTCGGCATCGGCGCCGCCGTGGGCGTACCGGTCGCCGCGTTCGTCGTCGAGCACTTCGACTGGCACACCATGTTCTGGGTCTCCGGTGCGATCGCCCTGATCGACATCCTGCTGGTACTTCTCTTCGTCCCGGAGTCGCCGCTGCGCACCCGCGGCCGGTTCGACGCCGTCGGCGGGCTCGGGCTCGCCGCCGTACTCGTCTGCCTGCTGCTCGCCGTCACCCAGGGCGGCGACTGGGGCTGGACCTCCCCGGTCACCCTCGGCCTCCTCATGGCCGCCGTGGTCATCGGGCTGCTCTGGGGCGCGTACGAACTCCGCGTGCAGAGCCCGATGGTCGACCTCCGGGTCTCCGCCCGCCCCGCCGTCCTCTACGCCAACCTCGCGGCCCTGCTCATCGGCTTCGCCTTCTACGCCAACTCCCTGGTGACCGGGCAGATGGTGCAGGAACCGAAGGTCACCGGGTACGGGCTCGGCGCCTCGATCGTCGTCAGCGGCCTGTGCCTGCTGCCCGGCGGCGTCGCGATGGTGCTGCTGTCGCCCGTGTCGGCGCGCATCTCCGCCGCGTACGGGCCGAAGGTCAGCCTGGCGCTGGCGTCGGTGATCATCGCCGTCGGGTACGGGGTCCGTTACTTCACCAGCCACAGCCTCTGGACGATCGTGGCCGGTGCGACCGTCGTCGCGTCGGGCACCGCCATCGCCTACTCCGCGCTCCCCGCCCTGGTGATGAGGGCGGTACCGGTCAGCGAGACGGGCGCGGCGAACGGCCTGAACACCCTGATGCGCTCCGTCGGACAGGCATTCTGCAGCGCCGCCGTCGCCGCCGTGCTGAGCAACGTCACCTTCCGGGTCGGCGGCCTCACCGCCCCGACGCTCCACGCGTACCAGCTGGTCTTCCTGATCGCCGGAGCCGCCGCCGTGCTCGCCCTGCTGGTCACGCTGCTGCTGCCGGGAGCGGGCGGCGCGAAGGCGGGTACGGTCGAAGGGACGAAGAAGCGGGCGGACCGGAAGGCAGGTGCGCCGGCCACAGCCATTCAGGAGGGTGCATGACCGGCCGGGCCGCAGCGCACGCCGTACCGCCGGGACCGCACGGATCACCGGGACCGCACGTACCGCCGGGACCGCACGGATCACCGGGGGCGGCCGGGTCCTCTTCGGAGGCCGCAGGTCCGGCCCTTGAGGCCGCCGGTTCCTCCTCCGGGGTGTCGGACGCCGGCAGCGGCAAGGCGGCGATCCTGCTCGCGGCGCGCCGGGCGTTCATGAGGAACCCGTATGCCGAGGTCACCATCCGGGGCATCGCGGCCGACGCCGGAGTGAGCCCGTCCCTGGTGGTCAAGCACTTCGGCCGCAAGGACGAACTCTTCAACGCCGTCGCCGACTTCGGACCCGAGGCCGACGCGATCTTCGACGCGCCGCTGGACCGGCTGGGCCGGCACATGGTGCTCACCCTCGTCCGCCGCCGCCGGGCGAGCGGCTCCGACCCGTTCCTGCGGGTGGTCTTCTCGCTCGGCAACCGCGACGAACGCGTCCTGCTGCGCCACCGCTTCCACGAGCAGGTCACCGACCGGTTGGCCGCCCGTCTCCCCGGACCCGACGGCGCGCTCCGCGCCGAACTCGTCGCGGGCCAGCTCCTCGGCCTCGGCGCGGCCCTGGCCCTCCACCCCGAGGGCGAGGGCTCCCGCACCACCCCGGAACGGCTCGCCGACCTCTACGCCCCCGCGCTCCAGGCCCTGGTCACGGGGGGAACGGGAGGCGCGGGGGCCACGAGGGCGGGCGGTACCGGCGGTACCGGCGGTGCGGGCCGGGCGGACGGTACGGGTCAGGACGGATACGTGTCGTAGCAGTCGGGCACCGGGTAGTACAGCGCCTCCCACGTCAGGGCACCGATCACGCCGTCCTCCCGCAGCCCGTGACACCCCTGGATCCACTTGATCTTCGTCTGGGTCGCGGCCCCGAACTTCCCGTCGACCTTGAGCTTCGGCACCAGCCCGCCCCACACGTTGCTCAGGCACTGCGCCTGCTTCACCGCGGCCCCACTGCTGCCGGACCGGAGCACCGGCCGGTTCGAGGCCGAGGTGTACGCGCACCCGCCCGGCACGGCGGCCACGGTCGGGGCCGCCTCCGGCGAGGCCGCGGCGGCTCCGGGAGCGACCGCGAGGGCCCCCAGCGTCAGGGCGGCGGCGCCCGCGAGGCCGACGACACGGCGCCTCAAGACCCTCGCGGGCTTCGGGGAGGAGGGGGCGGACGAGGAGGCGGTACGGGAGACGGTCATGCCGGAACCTCCGGTTCGGGGTACGACGGGCTCCGACGGGCCGGCCAGGTCCTGCCCGCCCGGCTGGAGCGCGCACCACGATCCGGACCGGGATGTCCCACGTCCCTGCGGAGCCCCGGCGGCCCGCGGTGCGTCCATCAACGTAACCACAGGTGAGCGCGGTGAGCAGGGCGTGCGGTGGGGCGTGCGGTGTGCGGGGCGAGCGCGGAGCACGCCGGGGTGGTGCGCGCGGGGACCATGGGCGCCGGGGCCGGCCGCTTGGCCGTCTGCCCGTGCCGTCCCGAGGGGCGCGGGCCTCACCAGACGAGGACACCCCCGCCGATCGCCAGGGCCCGGTGACAGGCGTCCTCGATGTTCGCCAGCCGGTCCCCGACCGACCGCACGCTGTCCGGGGAGGCTTCGCCCGCCGTGCCCCGGGCGACCAGGACGAGGTTCTCCCGCAGCAGCGCGCACTCGTCCAGCAGCTCGACGACCTCCTCCGGCCGGGCGACGAGCCAGCCGTCGAGGATGCGGAGGAAGAGCCGAGCTCCCAGGGAACGTACCGCCGGGGAACCCCAGACCGCCTCCCGCCAGGACTCCGAACCAGCCATGTCCGAGCTTCCCGCGGGAACGTCCTGCACCTGCGACTCGCCGTGCTCGTCCACCAGGAACACGTCCACGCTCAGGGTCATGGGGGCAGTGCAGCACGGGGGTTGGAGGCGGGGCCACCGGGTTTCCCGGCGCGCTTCCTCCTCAGACCAGGCTCTGGGTCACCTCACTGCGGCCGGCCGTGTGGACCACCCGGGTCAGGGCGCCGTTCACGAACGGCATGTGCGGGTACACATGGCCGCACTCCACATCGGCGACGATCGGCACACCCAGCGTGCCGAGGGCGTCCACCACTGCCTCGTACTGCGTCATGGTGTCCGCGTCGGGGGCCGAAGTGCGCCCGACGACAACGGCGTTGGCATGGTCGAAGAAGCCGTTGAGCCGCATGCCGTGGAGGTTGCGGCAGATGGTGAGCGCGTTGTCCTCGCACGCCTCGACGTAGACCACGAGGCCCTCCGGAGCGTGCGCGCGGGCGAAGCCGCGCACATCCAGATACGGGCTGCCGGCCAGGTTGCAGAGCGTCTCGACGCATCCCCCGACGAGCCGCCCCGTCACGTCCACGTCCCCCGCGCCGTCGTCGAGCCGGGTCCACCGGCCGTCCGAGTCGAGGCCGACGTCCTGCTTCCCGGGATCAGCCGTCCAGTCGTCCCAGCCGGGGGACCGGTACCGCCCGGGCGAGGACTGGGTGAACCCGCTCCCGGACTCCAGCTCCACGACGTCGAGCCAGGAGAGCAGCCCCTCGGGCTGGAGGTAGGGCGTGTCCATGAGGTTCGCGCCGTGCAGGGTCGCCGTGCCGGACAGCAGCGTCAGCGGGGTGATGAGCGTGGCCATGTCCGAGTACCCGACCACCCACGTCGGTTCCGCCGCGGCGACCTTGTCCCAGTCGACCAGCGACACCAGGTCGATCGCCGTCTCCCCGCCCCACGGCGGCACCACGGCCCGGATCTCCGGATCGGTAAGGAACGCCTGGAACTCGGCGGCGCGTTCAGCCGCCGACGCGCTGACATGCCGGGACCCGTCCATGCACGCCCCGACCACCACCTCGTACCCCCGGGCCTCGACCACCCGCACCGCGGCGTCGAGCCGCCCCCGGAGCCGCTCCGGAACACCGGACGAGGGAGAGGTGACGGCAACGCGGTCACCGGGACGGAGAGGGCGGGGATATCGGATCGTCATGCGAGGACTCTGGCACGCGGCCCACGGCCGGTGCCAGGGAGTTTGCGGGTGGGCCAGGTGGAACGTACATGGGAATACAGGGCGGATGCGACCGTCCTGCGTAGGGGGCACGAGGTTGGTTGAGAGGGAATCCGACTTGTGTGGTGGTGGTTCGGAATAGTTCTGGGACTATTGGGGTGGATGGCCGCCGGACGAGGCGTGAACGCTCGGCGCACCGACCGCGATGATGTCTCCGACGCCGCTGGGCTCTGATCGAACCCGTCTTCACAGTTTGGTGAGCCAGGCGAACCGGGCCGGGAACAGCAGCTTTGGTCCATGACCTGCGGGAGATTGTCGACGCAGTCCTCTACGTGAGTCGCGCGGGCATTACGTGGGAGTACCTGCCACACGACTTCCCGCCGTGCAAGACCGTCTACGACCACTACGCAACGTGGGAAGGAGGGGCCGTCACCCGGCAACTCCACGAACTCTGCCGAGAGAAGCCACACCCGAGCACAGCCGCCGCCCGTAACCGACTGCCGCTGTGGTCGATTCGCGGAGCGTGAAGACCTCGGCAAACGTCGCCGAGACCAGCCAGGGCATCGAAGCCGGCAGGTAGGCCAAAGAACGCAAGCGGCATCTGATCACAGACGCTCTCGGCCTGGTGCGGTCGTCATCATCACTGCCGCGTTCGTGCACGACACCGCCGGCTACAGGCCTCCGCTCGATGAGCTAGCCGCCCCTCATCCCGCGTGTCCAAGGTGTGCGCCGACGACGGATATCAGAACAGCGTCTTCAATCATGGCGCCAGGCTGGGCATCGATGCGGAAGTCGTGCAGCGACTGCGGACGAAGAAATTCGAACTGCTTCCGAAGCAGTGGGTGATCGAGCGGACATTTGGCTGGCTGATGCAGCATCGCCGTCTGGTACGGGACTGCGAAGCCCTGCCACAGAGGTCCGAAACGATGGTCCACAGGGTGAGGGCGACCGAAACTAGGGGCTTGCAGGGAAGCAACACCTTGATTCCCTGGAAGCCCTTAGCCGCGAACTGACGGGAGAATCCGCACCAACCTGGCGAACTGAAACGGAAATCTCCGTCACACCGGCATGAACGTTGATCGGATGCCCTTTACACCGTTCTGGTGGGAGCCACGAGGGGGGTGACCGTACGCGCCATTCACGTGGGCCTGTGGGAGCAGGTCACCCCGCCCCGTGGCACCCGCCGTACGCGTCCCCCGACCCGCACCAGCAGGCCGCCGACCGGGCCGGGGGCCAGGGGAGGGCTCGGCCTCGGGCGGCGAGGGTGGTGGCGTAGAGGGGGAGGAGGTTCGGGTCGGCGGGGGAGGCGGCCTCGGAGGCGGCGAAGGCCTCGTAGGAGGGGATGGTGCCGGTGACGATGCCGAGGTTCGCGGTACCGGCCGCGTGGAGGTCGCGCAGGGCGGTCTCCACGGCGGTCAGGTGGCCCGCGTGGTCGGGGTACTCGGCGGCCAGGGCCGGGTACGCGGCGAGCAGTTCGGCCAGTTCGGCCGCGGGCCAGTGCAGGACGGCGACCGGGAAGGGGCGGGAGAGGGCCGTACGGTAGACGCCCAACTCCGCGCGGAGGCGGGTGATCTCCGCCCTGAGCTCGCCCGGGTCCGAGGAGCCGAGGGACCAGAGCCGTTTCGGGTCGTGCAGTTCGTCGAGGGGGACCTCGGCCGTGTGCAGGGTGTCGGCCAGCCGGTCCCAGTCGTCGTGCTCCGAGCCGCGCAGCCGGCGGACGCGGTGGCGGCCGGTGAGCAGGGACTGCGTGGCGTACGGGACTTCCTCGCCCGGCGTCAGTAGCAGTTCCAGCGCGGCCGAGAAGAGGTCGTGGGCGGCCTCCAGCTCGTCGTGCGCCTCCAGGGTCTCCGCGGCGATCGTCCACGGGGCCGCCGCGCGGGGGGCCGCGAAGCGCAAGCCGTCGATGATCGCGCGGGCCTCGGCCTCGTGCCCGTACTCCCAGAGGTTGGCGGCCTTGAGGGCCTTCACCAGGTGGGGGTCCTCAGCGGAGTCGCCGTCCGTGGTGAGCAGGTCGTCGTAGAGGGTCGCGGCGCGGGCGCGCTCGCCGGCGAGTTCCAGGTGGGCTGCGGCCTGGAGGAGCAGCGGCTCACGGTCCTCCGGGTAGCGCGCCGCAGTGCGCAGCAGTCGCTCGGCTTCGGTGATGTGCTCGGCAGGCGTGTCGGGGCGCATGTCCCACACGGTACTGCCCTGGGGACAGAGAGATGCCCCAAAGGCAACTCCCTTGACCAAAGGTTGCCTGGCGCGAGGGGGTAGCGAGCTAGAGAATAATTTACTTCCGAGCTCTTTGGGGCGGAGGGAATTTTAGTCGAAAAAATTCACTGGACAATCGAGGGAAAGAGTGGTGGACAATCTATGAAGCTACGGAATCAGAATGCGGCCCTCGTGGGAAAAGTCCCTGTCGAGGGTCGCATTCTGGTGTCGCGTATTCTAGGGACTCCAAGGACGCCCGCTGGTGAGCGCCGTCATTGCGGAATGCACCTCTATCGACCGCGCGCGAATGAATTCAGGATAGTCGTTCTGCTGTAGAGGCTCGGCGGGGATGGCGTGAGATTTAAGTCGGAATACGGTTTCGTCATCTCCCAGGCTGTTCGCGTCAGCTCGGTCTCGCATGTAGACCAATGGCTCCTTATTCTGGATGGTTCTATTTGTTTTCCAGGTGATGAGTGCACAGTTGAGCGCAAGATTAGCCGGGGTTTGGGACCTGACTCCTCGGAGGTATCCGTCGGGGAAGATGTGATGATATTCTCGTTGGTTTGCGTTCAGGACTGTAATGGGACCTCCGTCAGCCAGATCGGTGGCGCCACCCTGAAGGCTCACAAGGAGGATGGCCCTTGCCAGCCTGTCTTTCTTTTTCGGCCAGCCGGCTTCTCGTAGATCCTCCTCGGTTGGAAGTGGAGAGCTGAAGATTGGAGGCTTGATCTCGGTGGCTTCGTCCCTGACTGCTTTGGTCAGCTCGCGTACATCTTGGATGACCGCTGTGTGCGCACTGCTTTCGTATCTTTCGGTAAAAAATGCGCGCCACATGTATTTACGAAGAAGGGTACGGGTGGATCCCAGCCGATCCGGACTCAGGGATGCTCCATGTGACCAGAGTGTGATCAGTGCAGGCAGAGCGGTGAAGATGGGTAGCCTAGATCCGTCTATAACCTTCTCGGCTTCGAGGAACTCAACAGCTTTTTCGGCCCCTGCTACAAGTTGAGGCCAGGTCTTGACGACTTGCTCCCAGTCCAAGTTCAAGATGCTTGGGCGGTCGGGTGTTTTATCCTGCATGAGTGCCGCAGTTCGCAGGACAATGTCCTGCGCGTCGCCGTATCGGGCGAGCCCAGGGACGCGACCGTTCAAATTCTCCAGGAGATCGTGAAGCGATTCACCGACCGCTTGTTCAATGTCTGCCGTGATGATATCGAAAATGGAAAGGGGTGTTGACCCTGTATTGATTCGAGTAAAAACCTCGAGAACCTGGGCCGGGCTTGTGCTTTTCGGTAGAGATAGGAACGGGATATTGAAGGCGGAGAATCGTGATCTCCAAGTGTTGATCATCATGAGGTGCTGGAAGGTCTTTTCCTGATTCCCCTCGCACGCCTCCTTGATCCATTGCAGTGCAGAATTGTTTGCCTCCTCGCCAGGTTGAAGAAGCTGCACGGGGATGTAGCCGCGAGTGAGAAGCTTTTCAGGCTCGTTGATCCATAGTGGATACTTTTTGTCGCCCCGGGTGCTGGTTTTAACTGAGTGGACAGCTATTCCTTCGTAATCCGTCCTCTCGTTGAAGCTAACGAAAAAGTCTCGCTCAGGGTAGCCTCCTTGGAGGCTTTTCCAGAGTGCTGTGATGCGTTGTTGTCCGTCTAGGAGTAGTTCTCCTACTCTTCCGCCCGTGGGGGTGCTATTGATGGGGCGCGGGTGGAACGGAGGGTTACCTTCGACCTCTAGAACGAACATCGCTCCGACTGGGAGATCATTGAGAACGCTTTCTAGTAGGCTCTGTACTTGCGAGTAGCTCCAAGCCTCGAAGCGCTGGAACCGAGGCAGTTGGACCTGCCCTGTCCTGACGGTTGCGAGCCACTCGCTTAGAGCTCGTAACACGATCATGGTCGGGTCTTCTTGAGGCGTCGGTAGCAGATGAGGCTGCAGGCGAGGGAGACGAAGGCGTCGTGGAGTTCGGA
>NZ_JBSFVR010000135.1:0-18759 GCF_053592415.1 Streptomyces sp. NPDC002690
CGCTGCTGGTATCCGGCCTCATGGAGCATCGCCATCGCAGGCCCGGAGAGTGAACCCTTGTTGGGGATGGCGATCCACGCGTACACCGGGCTGGCGCGCGAGGTCCGGCTGCCCGGCGAGGGCACGTACGACGCGCTCTACGCACGCCACATGTCCCCCGACGCCTGGCTCCCCTACCCGGACGCGGCTCAGGTGCTGGGCGGCCTGCGGGCCGGCGGTACGGCGGTCGGGGTGGTCAGCAACATCGGCTGGGACCTGCGCCCCGTCTTCCGGGCCCACGGGCTGGACGAGTTCGTGGACGCGTACGTCCTCTCCTTCGAGCACGGCGTGCAGAAGCCGGACGCGCGGCTCTTCCGTACCGCCTGCGACCGGCTCTCCCTGCGTCCCGAGGACGTGGTGATGGTCGGTGACGACCGTCACGCGGACGGCGGCGCCACCGCGCTGGGGTGCGGGGTGCGCTTCGTGGACCACCTGCCGGTGACCGAGCGGCCGGACGGCCTGCTGCGGCTGGGGCTGGTGACGGGCGCGGCCTGAAAGGTTGCTCCGTACGAGGTGCGGCGGGTGTGAGATGTCCCGCCCGCCGGGCGGCCCGATCACCGGATCGGGCCCCGTAGCCTGGTGGGCATGTCCCGTCTTCCCACCTCGTCACGTTCCGTCCGTCCCGCAGCGGTGATCAACCAGGAGATCCGCGATCTGCTGCAGCGCTCGGACGGCCTCGTGCTGTCCGCCACGGACGAGGCGACGTACCAGGGGCTGCTGGTCGAATGGGCCGCCGCGACGGGGACGAGCACCCGGCGGCCGGCGGCCTGAGCCGGTGGGGCCCTGCGCGCCGGAATCCGTGCGACCCTTCCGGGGTGAATGACCGCCCCGCCTTTCGTACCCTGCGCCTCCCCGGCGCCGAGATTTCCCCCGCTCACGGCCTCACGGGCCTCCTCACCGCGTACCACCTGCGTACGGAGGAGGAGAAGGGCCTGGGCGTCGAGGGTCCGGAGTACCTCCCCGAGCGGTATCTGTCGGAGATCCGGTCGCCGGCCACCGCGTTCGCCGGCGACCTCTTGCTGCTGGCCGTCCACGACGACACCGCCGTGGGGTGCGCGATCCTGACCGCCGCGGACGGCGACGGGCACTCGGAGATCAAACGGCTGTGGGTCGGCCCCGCGTTCCGCGGCGGCGGTGTGGCGTCCGGTCTGATCCGGGAGGGGCTCGCGGCGGCCGAGGAGAACGGTGTCCGGGCAGTGCGTCTCTCCGTCTGGAGCTGGCGGACCGGCGCGGTCGCGCTGTACGTCCGCCACGGCTTCACCGCAGTCGAGTCCTGGGAGACCAGGAGAGACCTCGTCTGCATGGAACACCGCGTGGGCTCCGGGCGCTGATCCGATTCCGGCGGTCCCCCGCGCCGCCGGAATCAGCGCCTCCAGCATCTCCCCGCGCCGCTCACCGGTCAACGCGTTATTCCGTCCTCCCGCCGCGTGCCGGGCGCCCGGCGCGGTCCGCCGGGCCGGAACCCGGTGGACCGCGTGGCGGCGGCGCTGCCGATGGGGCGGTGTGGGGTCAGCGGCCGAAGTAGTCGGGCTGCGTCTGGACGTTCAGCTCGTCGAGCCGGACCCGCTTAGCCGGGTCGGTCCGCCGGTCGCGCAGGGCGAGGACGTCCAAGCCCTTGGCGATGTCGTTGGAGTAGATGTAGCCGTTGTAGTAGTACGCCGACCAGGATCCGGCCGTGGTGACGGCGTCGAGGTTGACGGGACCGCGCTCGAAGTAGGCGATTTCCTCGGGCTTGCCGGAGTCGGTGAAGTCCCAGACGGAGATGCCGCCCTGGTACCACGCCTGGACCATCAGGTCCCGGCCCTTGACGGGGATGATCGAGCCGTTGTGGGCGACACAGACCTCGACGTCGGCCTGGTATCGGTCGATCTTGAAGTAGCTGCGGAAGACCAGTTTGCGGTGGTCGCCCTTTCCGACGATGTCGTAGATGCCGTCGGCGCCCCGGTTCGGTCCGGTCTCCTCGTTGCAGGTGGCCGCGCCACCGCCGCCGAGCTCGTCGGTGAAGACGACCTTGTCGGCCTTCTGGTTGAAGGTGGCCGAGTGCCAGAACGCGAAGTTCACGTTGTCCTGCACCCGGTCGATGATCTTCGGGTTGGCCGGGTCCTTGATGGAGAACAGCAGGCCGTCCCCCATGCAGGCGCCCGCCGCGAGGTCCTCGGAGGGCAGCACGGTGATGTCGTGGCAGCCGGTGGTCTTGGAGACCCCGGGGTTCGTCGGGGCCCCCGGGTTGCCGCCGTCCGGGAAGAGCACCGGGAAGTTCACGATCCGGGCCCGCTCGGGAGCCTTGCGCGGCACCTTGATGACGGAGATCCCGTCGTGCGGCGGCTGGCAGTCCGGGAACGTCGCGTTGGGTGAGTACGAGGACACGTACACGTACACGTCGTCGCGCTTCGGCACGATGGTGTGGGTGTGCGAACCGCAGGCGGTCTCGACGGAGGCGACGTACTCGGGGTGGCGCTTGTCGCTGATGTCGAAGACCTTGATGCCCTCCCAGGAGGACTTCTCGGTGGCGGGCTGGGTGGTGCTGGCACAGGAGTTGTCGCTGCGCGAGGAGTCGGTGGAGAGGAAGAGCAGGTTCCCCGAGACCGAGATGTCGTTCTGCGAACCGGGGCAGAGCACCTGGGCGACCGTCTTCGGCTTCTTCGGATTGCTGATGTCGAAGACGCGGAAGCCGTCGAAGTTGCCGGCGAAGGCGTACTTGCCCTGGAAGGCCAGGTCCGTGTTGATGCCCAGCAGCGCGTCCTTCGGCACGTTGGCGAGATGCTCGATGTTGCCGCTGTGGACGACCTCGTCCACACCCGGTATGCCGCCGTTCGCGATGGCCTTCTCCGCCTCGGCGCGGGTGGCCGACGAGACCGCGGCGACAGCGTCGGTGGTCGTGTCGCCGGGCTCGGGTGACGCGACGGCGCTGGTGGCTGTCAACAGCGTCGCGAGGAGTCCTGCCGCGGCGGCTGCCGCGCCCAGTCGTCTCCGTCGCACGCGGGTGGTGTGCAACAAGGTCACTTCGTCCTCCCTTGATTCCGTTCGGGGTCGAACGGTTCTCGGTCGGTGGAAGTATGGCTTCTTCCATGTACACATCAACAGGTGGCAACAGAGACGTAATGAAAGTGTTTGATCAACATGGCGCAGATGCATGCTAGTTGTTGGTCACCAACACTCACTCTGGCAACCGGAGGCCGCCGTGCTGTTCGACCGGCAGACGATCCACTCGGGTGCGACGGCCATGGCCGTGGCCGTCCTCGCCTCCGTGCTGACCCTGTCCTCGTGCGAAGCGGACGACGACGCGTCGTCCCGGAAGACCACCGGCCAGAGTGTCGTCGCGCCGGGGAAACCGGGCGAGGAGGCCAGAACCCTCACCGCTGAGGAGGCGCGGAAGGAGGCGGTCACGGACCCCCCGAATTCCGCCGACTACCAGTACGTGCAGCGCATGATCCACCACCACGAACAAGCCCTCGTCATGACGGAACTGGCCGAGCAGCACGCCACCTCACCCTCGGTCCAACGGCTCGCGGAGCGCATTTCGGCGGGGCAGAGGCCGGAGATCGAGGCCATGCGAGGTTGGCTGAAAGACAACGACGGCGAACAGCGCGCGGCACACGATCACGCCGCGATGCCCGGCATGGCGACCGAGGCGCAGTTGGCACGGCTGGACGCAGCGCGGGGCAAAGCGTTCGACCAGCTCTTCCTCAGCCTGATGATCACCCACCACCAGGGGGCCATCACCATGGCCACGGAGGCGCTCACCGACGGAAACAACGTCCGGGTGGAGGAGATGGCCACCGATGTCGCCGCGCAGCAGGCCGCGGAGGTGGACCGGATGCGGGCGCTGCAGACCTGATCCGCCGCCGGATTCGTCGGGCTGGCGCTCGCGCCCGCCGTGCGGCCCGGGAGCCCGCCGACCGGCCCGGGCCGGCCAGGGTCGGGGGCTGGGCCGGTCAGGTTCGGGGGCTGGGCCGGCCAGGGTCGGGGGCTGGGCCGGTCAGGCTCCCGTGAGTCGTACCGCTTCCCGGCCGGCCGCGCGCAGGACGCTGTCGAGCAGGCCGGGGTAGAGCTTCTCCAGGTCGTCCCCGCGCAGTTCGTTCAACTTCGCGGTGCCCCGGTAGATCTGGTGGATGACCCCGCTCTCCCGTAGTACCCGGAAGTGGTGCGTCAAGGTCGATTTGGCGACCGGGAGTTCGAAGTACGAGCAGGCCAGCCCGGCCGGGGCGACGGCCATCTGCCGGACGATGCGCAGCCGTATCGGATCGGCCAGCGCGTGCAGCACGTGTTCGAGCCTGATCTCCTCCAGGGAGGGGTGCGCGAGCACACGGGCACCGCCGGCCGCCACGGAGCGTCCCGGGGTGAGGGAAGCGGCGGGCAGGACGGTGTGGCTGGCGGGGGTCACTGTGGGCTCCACTTCGTCCGAAGGCCTCCATGGTACGGAAGCCGCGCGGGCGGGTCGGCGATGCGGGTCATCGGGCGGTGGCCACCACGAGCCGGGCCCGCGGGCTGCCGTCCTGACGCGTTCCCAGGGCCGCGAGGGGGATCAGGCGCACCGAGAAACCGGTGGCCGCGAGGTCGGCGAGGACGCCGGGCAGCCGGAACGTGCGGTAGTACATCACGAAGCGCGGGCGCCACAGGGCGTTGCGTACGCGCATCGCCGCGTCGAACCCGAGGAGCGACCAGTACGCGCGCGAGCCGAGGGCGGGCGGGGCGCCCACCGGGAAGACGAACCGTCCACCGGGCCGGAGCGAGCCGTGCACCTGCGCGAAGAGCGCGGGACGTTCGGCCGGCAGGAAGTGGCCGAACGCGCCGAAACTCAGCGCGAGGTCGAAAGCGGCCGTGAAGGGCAGGGCCCGGGCGTCGGCCCGCACCCAGTCGACCGGGGGCCGGGGCACTCCGGCCGCGGAATTCGCGGATCGGGCCGGTCCGGCGGGTGCGTCCGGAACCGAGGACCGGCCGACGGCGAGCATGCCCGCGCTGAAGTCGACACCGGTGACCCGTTCGTGGCACACCTGACGGAGCACGCCGACACCCGCACCGGTACCGCAGCAGACGTCCAGCCCGCGGGCGAACGGCCCGAGCGGCTGCAGTGCCTCCGCCACGGCGTCGAGGACGCGGTCCGGGGTGCGGTAGGACGAGTGATCGAATTTCGGGGCGAGCAGGTCGTACCCGCGCTCGGTCGAGGAGAGCGCCTGGACGGCGAGTTCGCGGAAGGTGGGGCCC
Organism: Streptomyces sp. NPDC002690; assembly: GCF_053592415.1. Taxonomy (NCBI): domain Bacteria; kingdom Bacillati; phylum Actinomycetota; class Actinomycetes; order Kitasatosporales; family Streptomycetaceae; genus Streptomyces; species Streptomyces sp. NPDC002690. The sequence continues at coordinate 5,245 of NZ_JBSFVR010000135.1, forward strand.
TGTGTGGTAGGCATCACGGCCAGCCTACCGAGGAGCCCGTCCCTCCCCCGGCCTCTCGGGAGATGCGGCGGGGTTCCCCGGCCCGGCGACGCGGGCCGGGGAGCCCGCGTACGGGTCAGACCGAGCGGCCGTACTGGGGCGGTACACGGACGTCGCCGCCCAGTTCCCGCGCGGCGCCGCGTGCGAAGTAGGGGTCGCGCAGCAGTTCCCGGCCGATGAGGACGGCGTCCGCCTGCCCGTCGACGAGGATCTTCTCCGCCTGCACCGGCTCGGTGATGAGGCCGACCGCGGCGACCGGCAGACCGGCCTCGGTCCGGACGCGCTCGGCGAAGGGGACTTGGTAGTTCGGGCCCACGGGGATCTGCGCCCGGGGCGCGTTGCCGCCGGTGGAGACGTCGAGCAGGTCGACTCCGTGCGCCTTGAGGTCCGTCGCGAAGCGGACCGTGTCGTCACCGGTCCAGCCCTCGCGCGGGTCGTCGGCGTTCTCGGTGAGCCAGTCCGTGGCGGAGATACGGAAGAAGAGCGGCAGCTCCTCGGGCCACACCTCCCGTACGGCGTCCACGACTTCGAGCGCGAAGCGGGTGCGGTTCTCGAAGGAGCCGCCATAGGCGTCGGTGCGGTGATTGCTGTCCGGGGAGAGGAACTCGCCGATCAGGTAACCGTGGGCGCCGTGAATCTCGACGACTTGGAAGCCCGCGGCAAGCGCCCGCCGGGCGGCGTCGGCGAACTGCCGGACCACATCCTTGATCTGATCGATCGTCAATTCAGAGGGGACGGGGCTCTCTTCGTCGAACGCCAGCGGGCTGGGAGCCAGCGGCCGCCAGCCGCCGTCCGCCTCGGACAGTGCGCCGCCACCGAGCCAGGGGGCGCCGGTCGAGGCTTTGCGGCCGGCGTGCGCGAGCTGAACGCCCGAAACCGTTCCCTGGTCGGCCAGGAAGGAGGTGATCTTCCTGAACGCCTCCACCTGGCGGTCGTTCCAGATACCGAGGTCGGCGGGGCTGATGCGGCCCTCGGGGCTGACCCCGGTCGCCTCCACCAGGATGAGCCCGGTGCCGCCGACCGCCCGGGACGCGTAGTGCGCGAAGTGCCAGTCGTTGGGGACCCCCGCGTCCGGACCGGCCGTCGCCGCGCTGTACTGGCACATCGACGGCATCCAGACACGGTTGGGTACGGTCACCGACCGCAGGACGTAGGGCTCGAAAAGGGCGCTCACGCCGGACTCCGTTTCACAGGGGGACGACCGCGTCGCCGGACGGGGCGACCGGCGACGTTTGTACGAGAACTACCGTACTACGACGATCGGCGAACTAAGGAGGAGTTCTTACGGCGTTCACACAACCGCTCGTGCGGACACTCACACCGTCGCCGGTGCCGCCACCCACGCGAGCGCCCGCACCCCACCCCGGCCCGGGCCGGCCCTCAGCCTTCCTCCACCCTCAGCCGCCGCCGCAGGGCGATCGACGCGGTGGCGTCGTAGACCTGTGTCCAGCTCCGACCGCCACCAGACGTCCAGACGACGTGGACGTTCGCCCCCTCCACCCTGACGCTCCCCACGGTCATCACCCGCGGGCCGTCCCGCACGTCGCCCCGCAGCAGCTCGTCCGCCCGTACGGTGACGGGTCCGGCCGGACTGGCGCGCTCCGCCAGGTCGGCCGCGGCGAGGAGGGCCGCCGCCAGTTCCCGGGCCGCGACCGGGGCGCACCCGAGATCGAGGCGCCGGTCCGGGGTCACGATCCTCAGCCCGACCCGGAGTGGGTCCCCCGGCGTGCCGGGCTCCACCTCCCAGGCCGCCGTACGTCCCTCGGCATCCTCGAACCCGCTGCTCATCCTGGCGCTCCGCTCCCGCTCCGGGGCCGCGCGATCTGCGTACCGGGCCCGCCCGGGCATTCCAGCACATCCACCCCCGGCCGACGCGGTGGCGCCGGACACCCCGGACCCCACCGCACCAGCCCCCAGCGACCGCCCGACCGCCGGGACACACCCCCCGACCGGCACACCGCCGCGCTGCGGGGCGCCTCCCGTACACGGGTGCAAAATGTCATATATCCGGTAACTACGGCGTTTCGGGAGGCTCGGCCATGACCGACGTTCTACTCACGGTGGGCACGCGCAAGGGGCTCTTCATCGGGCGCAGGCTCGGTGGGACCTGGGAGTTCGGTGCCCCCCACTTCAACGCGCAGGCCATCTATTCGATCGCCATCGACACCCGGGGCCCCGCGCCGAGGCTGCTGGTGGGCGGGGACAGCTCGCACTGGGGGCCGTCCGTCTTCCACTCGGACGACCTCGGCGCGACCTGGGTGGAGCCCACCCGGCCGGCGGTGAAGTTCCCGAAGTTCACCGGGGCGTCCCTGGAGCGCGTCTGGCAGTTGCAGCCGGCCGGCCCCGAGGCGCCGGACGTGGTCTACGCGGGCACCGAACCGGCCGCCCTGTTCCGCTCCGAGGACCGGGGTGAGTCCTTCGAGCTGGTACGGGCGCTCTGGGAGCATCCGACGCGTTCGCGCTGGGTGCCCGGCGGCGGGGGCGAGGGGCTGCACACCATCCTCACCGACCGGCGGGACCCCCGGGCCGTCACCGTCGCCGTCTCGACCGCGGGAGTCTTCAGGACCAGCGACGGCGGCGAGAGCTGGGAGCCCGCGAACAAGGGGGTGTCGGCCGTGTACCTGCCCGACCCCGAACCGGAGTTCGGCCAGTGCGTCCACAAGGTCACCCGCGACGCCGCCGACCCCGACCGCCTCTATCTGCAGAACCACTGGGGCGTGTTCCGCAGCGACGACGGGGGCGACCGGTGGACGGACATCGGGGCGGACCTGCCCTCCGACTTCGGGTTCGCCGCGGTGGCCCATCCCCGCCGGGGCGGTACCGCCTACATCTTCCCGATCAACGCCGACATCGACCGGGTGCCCGCGCAGCACCGCTGCCGCGTGTTCCGTACCACCGACGCCGGTTCGAGCTGGGAGCCGCTGTCCCGGGGGCTGCCGGAGGGCGATCACTACGGCACGGTGCTGCGCGACGCACTCTGCACGGACGGCGCCGATCCTGCGGGGATCTACTTCGGCAACCGCAACGGCGAGGTGTTCGCCAGCGCCGACGACGGCGACAGCTGGACGCAACTCGCCGCGCACCTGCCGGACGTGCTCTGCGTCAGGGCGACGACACTGACCCCGTGACCCGTCGGCGATCGCGGGGCAGGGGGTTCTGGTTCGCTGCCGGGAGAGGCCGCAACGACTAGGCAGTTGATCGTCTCGGCCGTACGCCCAGTAGAGTGCGCCCGTGGCAGCACGACCGTTGAAAGAAATCATCGAACCCGGCTGGGCCGAGGCCCTCGAACCGGTGGCCGGACGCATCGCGGCCATGGGCGACTTCCTCCGTGCGGAGATAGCAGCGGGTCGCACCTACGTCCCGTCCGGCGCGAACGTCCTGCGGGCGTTCCAGCAACCCTTCGCCGACGTGCGGGTCCTGATTGTCGGTCAGGACCCCTACCCTACGCCGGGTCACGCGATCGGGCTGAGTTTCGCGGTGGCGCCGGACGTGCGTCCGGTACCGGGAAGCCTCGACAACATCTTCCGCGAGATGCACAGCGACCTGGGAACACCCCGGCCGTCCAACGGCGACCTGACGCCCTGGACACGTCAGGGGGTGCTGCTGCTCAACAGGGCCCTGACCACGGCCCCGCGTCGGCCTGCCGCCCACCGCGGCAAGGGCTGGGAAGAGGTCACCGAGCAGGCGATCCGGGCGCTCGTCGCGCGCGGCACCCCGCTGGTCTCGGTGCTCTGGGGCGCCGACGCCCGCAGACTGCGCCCGCAGCTGGGCGACTACCCCGCCATCGAGTCCGCGCACCCCTCCCCCATGTCGGCCGACCGCGGCTTCTTCGGCTCGCGCCCGTTCAGCAGGGTCAACGAGTTCCTGGAGCGCCAGGGGGCGCAGCCGGTGGACTGGCAGCTGCCGTGACGCCGGGCGCCGGCGCGTACGTGATCGGGGTGGACTCCGGCGGGTCCGGGCTGCGCGTCGCGCTCGGCACCGTGGGCACCTCGGCGCCCGTCGCCACGACCGTGTGCGCGGAGCCCGTACGTACCGGCCCCGACGGCATCGACGCCGATCACCTGCTGGGCCAGCTCCTCCCGGCGGTCGACCGGTTGACGCGTGACGCCCTCGGCACACGGACGCCCGTCCCCGTCGCGGCGCTCGCGGTGGGCGCCGCGGGCATGGCGACCCTGGGCGACCAGCTGCGCACCCTGCTGCCGCAAGCGCTGGCCGGCTCGCTCGGCGTGCACCGACTGGTTCTCGCGGCGGACGGGGTGACCGCGTACGCGGGTGCGCTCGGGCAGCGCCCGGGCGCCGTCGTCGCGGGCGGCACCGGCATGATCGCGCTCGGTACCGACCTCGGCGAGTGGCGACGCGCGGACGGCTGGGGCCACCTGCTGGGAGACAGCGGGGGCGGCGCGTGGATCGGCCGGGAGGGCCTGGACGCCGCGCTGCGCGCACACGACGGCCGGCGCGGTGGCTCGCCCGCGCTGCTGGAACGGCTGCGGGCCGTGTTCGGTGCGGCGCCCGAGCTCCCAGGCCTGCTCTATCCCCGCGCCGACCGGCCCGCGCTGCTCGCGTCGTTCGCCCCGGAGGTCGCCGGGTGCGCGCAGGAGGACCCCGTCGCCAAGTCGATCCTGCGCCGAGCTGCCGCGCACATCGCCGAGGCGGCGGCGGCCGTGTGCCCGCGGGCGGGGATCACCGGTGCCGAGGAGTGCCCCGCGGGCCCCGGCGGGGGGTCCCTCGAAGTAGCTCTTACGGGTGGCCTGTTCCGTATGGGTGACCCGCTCCTCGCGCCCCTGCGCGAGGAGTTGGAACGGCAGCTGCCGCACGCGGCCCTGGTTTCCGCCGCGGGGGACCCGCTCGCCGGTTCGCTCCTGCTCGCACGGGCGCTGGCCAGGTCGGACCTTCGGCTGCCCCGCCATCCGACCCTGCTGCACGTCGTCGGCGACGGCTCCGGTGTCGGCTGAGGGACACTCCTGGAGGCCAGACAGAGCGGGGCAGTTGACCGGTACGTCACTCATCGGACATAAACGGACAGATAACGCCCAGCTGTACCCTCCCTGAACGAGGGGGCAACCAAAACCAGTAGCATGCGGCGCCATGAGCACCCCCACTGGGCCCGCTTCCGGCCTGCCTGTACGAATGCCGCGACCTCGCCAGTCCGGACGGCACCGCCGCCCGGAGCCCGTGGTCGCACCCGAGGGCGCTGCCGCGCTCGTCCTCGCCGTTCCCGGTACCCCTTCCCCGGCCGCCCGCAGCGTGGCCGAGGAAGTCATCAGCATCGCCCGTTCCGAGCTGCCCGGCCTCAACGCGGTCATCGGTTACCTCGAAGGCGACGACGCCGAATTCCCGGCGCTCGCCTCCGTGCTCACGCAGTGCGCCGCCGAGCGCGTCGCGGCGTACGAGCAGGCCACCGCCGCCGGACGTGAGGTTCCGGCACCCGAGGGCCCGTCCGCCGTGGTGGTCCCGTTGCTGGCGGGACCCGACAGCGCCCTGATCCGCCGGATACGGCAGGCGGTCATGGAGAGCGGCACGCAGGTCGAGCTGACCGAGGTGCTGGGCCCGCACCCGCTGCTGGCCGAGGCGCTGCACGTGCGCCTCTCGGAGGCCGGTCTGGCACGTGCCGACCGGGCCAGGCTGTTCACCGTCGCGACCGCCGCCGACGGCATCGTGCTGGCCACGGTGGGCGGCGACGAGGCCGTGAAGGCCGCCGGGATCACCGGCATGCTGCTGGCCGCCCGGCTGGCCGTGCCCGTGATGGCCGCGGCGCTGGACGTGGAGGGCTCCGTGTCCTCGATCGCGGACCAGCTGAAGAACGCGGGCTCCGTCCAGCTCGCCCTGGCGCCCTACCTGGTGGGTCCCGAGGTCGACGCGGGCCTGCTGGACGCGGCGGCGAAGGAGGCGGGCTGCGCGACGGCGGAGCCGCTCGGCGCCTACCCGGCGATCGGCAAGCTCGTACTGTCCCAGTACGCCTCGGCGCTGGGCATCTCGCCCGCGATGCCCCAGGGTGTCCCGGCGCACTGATCACACGCCCCGACAGCACGGTGCGGTGCGTACCCCCTCACGGGCGGGTACGCACCGCACAGTCGTCCCTCAGACCAGGAGGACGCAGGAGGCTGCCGGTGCGTCGATCGATCCCGCGTGGCGCGGCACACCGGTCTCCTGGTCGACGGCGAACCAGCTGACGTCTCCGGACCGCTCGTTGGCCGCGTACAGCCACTGACCTGTGGGGTCGAGCGTCAGATCACGCGGCCAGTTGCCACCGCAAGGGACTGACGCGACCAGCTGCGCCTTCTCACCCGTCTCGTCCAGGGTGAGTACGGAGATGCTGTCGTGGCCCCGGTTGGCGGTCCAGACGAACCTGCCGTCGAGGGAGACGACGACCTCGGACGGGTACGTGCGCTCCGGAGCGCCGGCCGCCTCCTCGGGGAGCACCGGTACCTCGTGGAGCGGCTCCAGCACGCCCGCGGCCGCGTCCCAGCGGCAGACGGTGAGGGTCGGCTCCAGCTCGTTCAGCACGTACGCGTGCCCGCCCGCCGGGTGGAAGGCCAGGTGGCGGGGGCCGGTGCCGGGGCGCAGCGCGGTCTCCCCGTGCGGGCGCAACTCGCCGGTCACCGGGTCGACGGCGCCGACGTACACCGAGTCGGTGCCGAGGTCCACGCTGAGCAGCCAGTCGCCCGACGGGTCGGGGAGCACCTGGTGGGCGTGCGGCTCCGTCTGTCGTTCGGGGTCGGGGCCGCTGCCCTCGTGCTGTTCGACGAAGACCGCGGCGCGCAACGACCCGTCCTCCCGGAGCGGCAGCACGGTGACGCTGCCGGAGCCGTAGTTCGCGGTGACCAGGTGGTTCGCCGCGAGGGCGAGGTGGGTCGGTCCGTCGCCGTTCACCGAGCGCAGGCAGCCGCCGACGAGCCGGGGTACCTCGCCTTCGATGTCGAGTGCGGCAGCCGCGCCTTCGGATGCCTCGCTGACGGCGTAGAGGACCCTGCCGTCGGCCGATGCCACGAGGAACGACGGATCGGGGACGGTGTCGGTCGAGCCGACCACCGTGAGCGCGCCGGTCTCCCGGTCCACCTCCGCGACGGTGATGCCCTTCCCGCCGTTGGTGGTGAAAGACCCTATGAACGCCCGCCCGGCGCTGTTGCCGCTCATCGCGCTACCCCTTTGTGCCCGTACCTGGTGTTGAGGTGCGGGCCGTGCGGTCCGCCCGGCCGACGGTAGCAGGCGCTCAGGGCCCGGCAGGCCAGGCACGGTACGGCGGACCCGCCCGTACGCGTACCGCTCAGGCGCTCGCCGGCACCGGATCGGCCCGCCGCAGCGGCACGGCCAGATCGAGAAGGGCCTGCTCCAGCGCGTGGAGGTGGGCGAACGCCGGTCCGGTGTGTGCCGCCGCCGGCGGTACGAGGGCGTGCTCGCGGCGGTGGTCCGGGGCCGGCGGATCGGTGAGCGCCTCGACGGCGGCCTCCACGCGCCAGCAGGCGGCGGCGAGCCGTGCGTCGTGGGAGGCCTCGGGGTCGGCGGCGACGGAGGCGAGCCCGCGCACCTCGCGGGCGCAGCCGTCGAGCAGCGCGAGGACCTGGCGCGCCCGCCTCTTGCGCGCCTTCATCGGGCTCAGCGGATGGACGAGCGGTGCCAGCGAGAGACGAACCCGGCCGAGGATGGCTTCCAGCTCGGCCACCAGGGGTGCCGGGTCGGCGTCCGCGCCGCCGGCGAGCCGGGCCGCGGCCTCGGCGGTACAGGCGTGCACGCAGCGCAGCGCCCGGGCCACCCAGGCTTCGGTCACGGAGTGCGTGGTCACCGGCAGGACGAAGAGGACCGCGAGGACGGCGCCCAGTGCGCCGACGGCCGTCTCGCCCACCCGCAGGGCGAGGAGCGCCGGGTCGAGCACGCCGAGCAGCCCGTAGAGCATGCTCGCCATGACGGTCACCGCGAGCATCATCCAGGTGTACGAGACGGCCGCGGTGTAGAAGACGCCGAAGACGCTCAGCGCGACGACCGTCGCTGCCGCGACGGGGCTGTGGTGCAGCGGTACGGCGACGGCGAACCCGATCCCGATGCCGAGCACGGTCCCCAGGACCCGCCGGAAGCTCCGCACCACCGTCTCCCCGCGCGAGGTGGTGGCGACGAAGACCCACCAGGTGGCGCCCACGGCCCAGTACCAGCGCTGGTCCGACAGCAGTTGTCCGGCCGCGAGCGCGAATCCGGCGCCGGCGGCGGCCTGCACGGCCTGTCGTGTGGTGATCCGCGCGAGTCCGCTCCCGCCGGCCGGCGCGGGCACCGGGTCCGGGACCGGCAGGCGTCGCTCGTAGCACCAGACCCCGAACCGGACGGCCGCCGCGGTGGCCACCGAGAGCAGCACGGCTCCGTACAGTTCCGGGATCCGGCTCGGCACGGCGTGCAGGAACTGCGCCATGAAGCAGGTCATGAAGGCGAACACGCCGAGCGAGTGACCGCGCGGACCCCACCGCCGTGCGTAGACCCCGCCGCCCACGGCGGCGAGGAACACCAGGTCCCGGGCGACCGGCACGTCGTGCAGGACGGCGGCCAGCACCAGCACCGGCAGCCCGACGACGGGCAGCAGCGCGGTCGTCACGGCCTGCCCGCGCACGGTCGGATCGCCGACCGTGAACAGGGCGAGCAACGCGGACAGGCCGCCCGCGACGGTGGCGACCAGTGAATGTCCGGTGACCCCGCACAACGCGACGGCCGAACCGATACCGAGCACGGCCCGGGCCGCGAACCGCAGTCGCATCCGCCCGGGATCCGCCGCAACGAACGCCCTCCTCAGCAAGTCGCCCCACCCTTCCCTCTGCCCGTCCGTCTGCCTGAGTGCGCCTGAGCCTGTACGGGCCTCCACGAGGCTGTCCGGGCGCATGAGAAAGGCGCTGCGGACTCCCGTTCCGGGGCTCCGCAGCGCCATCGCTGCACACATCTCACCATCCACCTGGCTGACGGTTCAATCGACAGGCGTATCAGTGGTCCATTGGTTCAGTTATTCAGCGTGCCGCTGAGCCACGACAGAGCCAACGGTTCACCGTCGAGTGTGTCCCGTCCGACCGGGGCATCGGCCCGGGCCGATGCCCCGCCCGTCTCCCGCCGACGCCGTCAGAGCTGGTTGATCGCGCGCATCGCCAGACCTTCGGTACCGGCCCAGCCGTTCACCCGGGCCGCGTCGTCCCAGGAGACGGAGCGCAGACCGTCGGGCAGGTCGAAGAGGAGGATCCCGCTGAGTTCGGTGCCCTCACCGGCGACCAGGGTGGCGGTGAACCGGTGGGACTGGTCGTACTCCGCTTCGCCGCCCTCGTCGTTGCCGAAGACGTACAGGCCGGCGTACGCCTTGCCGCCCCCCGCGACGACGAGCGGCTGGGTGTCCGGCCCCACGAGCGGCTCGACGCTCGGGTCGTCGCTGCCGGAACCGAGCCGTACCAGCGGCCCCTCGTTGAGGACGCACGGCACCTTGCCGCCGTTGGTGACGGTCAGCATGAAGTGACGGGGGGTCTCCCCGGGCGAGTCCTGGAGCTCGACCGCGGTGGTGAGGCCGTCGGCCTCGCAGTCCTGGTAGTCGGTGCCGTTGCCGCCGCCGGTTTCGCCACTGTCCCCGGCCGGTTCGGTGGTCGGGGCCGCACTCGCACCCGTGCCGGAGTCACCCGAGGGCTCGCTGCTCTTCGACGCGCCCGCCCCCGCCGACCCGGCGGACGTGGAGGCCGGAGCCGCCTTGTCGTCACCGTCGGAGGACTGGCAGCCGGTGACCGTCAGCAGAGCCACGACGACGGTCACCCCCGCGAGGGCGCCACCCAGGCCCCGACGTGGCGAACGAGTTCTGACCGTATTCGAATTCATGCTGTTCCCCATCCCCCGTGACCGGCCCCCGGGGCCGACCCGTCCGCAAGCTGCCCGCCCATTCTGGAGGTGCCCGATCCGGCCGGTTACCCCGAATCCGGGTCTGTTACAGCCCTCGCACGAACTGGGCACCTTGGCGTGACCATGCCTACGACCTCCTCGCGGACGAGCGCCGCGGCGGCAGCCTCCACCGCGACCGGCTGCCGCCGCGCACAGAGGTGTACTGGCGGTACACCCCCCACCGGTGACTCGCTCGCCGCACGGGAAGCGGGTTACCTGGAAGACGTGGCGCCCTTCGCCGCACCGCGAGGACGCGGCGCGGCCCGGTGGCACCACCGCACGGGCGCACCACCGAGCGCGCCCCGGCGCTTTGACTACGGGCGCCACACGCCCGTCCCCAGAACGTAAGGAACCCCCATGCGCGGCGCAGTGATCCACGCCCCCGGTGACGTCCGTTTCGAGACCCTGGCCGACCCGAGGATCCTCCATCCCACCGATGCGGTCATCCGCACGGCGGCCACCTGCGTGTGCGGTTCCGACCTGTGGGCGTGGCGAGGGCTGGAGCCGGTCTCGGACCCGCACCCGATGGGGCACGAGTACGTCGGGTTCGTGGAGGAGGTCGGCAGCCAGGTCACCTCGGTGAAGCCGGGGCAGTTCGTCGTGGGGTCCTTCGCGACCTCGGACAACACGTGCGTCAACTGCCGCAACGGGTTCCAGTCGAACTGCCTGCACCGCGAGTTCATGAGCACCTGCCAGGCCGACTACGTCCGCATCCCCAACGCCCAGGGCACCCTGGTGGCCACCGAGGAGGTCCCGGACGAGAAGTACTGGCCCGGCCTGCTGGCCGTGTCCGACGTCATGGGCACCGGCTGGTGGGCCGCGGAGGCCGCCGGAGTCAGGCCGGGCTCGACCGCCGTCGTCGTCGGCGACGGGGCTGTCGGCCTCTCCGCGGTGATCGCCGCCAAGGAGATGGGCGCCGAACGCATCATCGCCATGAGCCGCCACGAGAGCAGGCAGAAGCTCGCCCTGGAGTTCGGCGCCACCGAGCTCGTCACCGAGCGCGGCGACGAGGGTATCGCCCGGATCAAGGACCTCACCGGCGGCATCGGTGCCGACAGTGTCCTCGAATGCGTCGGCACCGCCCAGGCCATGCGGCAGGCCCTGCACTCGGCCCGCCCCGGCGGCAACGTCGGCTTCGTCGGCGTCCCCCACGAGGTCGCCCTCGACGGACAGGAACTCTTCTTCTCGCACGTCGGTCTGCGCGGCGGCCCCGCCCCCGTACGCCGCTACCTCCCGGACCTCATCGACCGCGTGCTCACCGGCCGCATCGAACCCGGGAAGGTATTCGACCTCACCCTCCCTCTCGACCAGGTCGCCGAGGGCTACCGGGCGATGGACGAACGCCGCGCGATCAAGGCACCCCTCAAGCCCTGACGCCCCGCCCCGACAGAACCCGCTCGCACGAGCGGCCACGAAAGGAACGACCATGCAGATCACCCGGAGCTCGATCAGCACCGCCAGGGGTCCCGCCGAATGGTTCACCGGTGACGTCTGGATCGACGCCGTCGCGGCGGCGCCCGCGCCGTCCCGGGTCACCGCGAACCTGGTGCACTTCATGCCCGGCGCCCGCACCCACTGGCACAGCCACCCGTTGGGCCAGACCGTCTTCGTCACCGAGGGCGTCGGCCTGTGCCAGCGCCGCGGCGGGCCCGTCGAGATCATCCGTCCGGGCGACCGCGTTCTGTTCGAGGCGGGCGAGGAGCACTGGCACGGCGCCGCCCCCAACCGCCTGATGGTCCACGTGGCCATCAACGAGGGCGACGCCGAGCACGCCGTCGTGCACTGGCTGACTCCGGTCACCGACGAGGAGTACACCGCGACCCCTGCAGCCGGCTGACACGCGTCCGGTCCACGGGTACGTCCACCGCTGGGCTCAGGGGGAGCGGGACAGCCAGATAGGCTCGGCGCACCCGACGTACCCTCCGAAGGAGGCAGGCGCACCATGGCGGTGGACGCTCTCGACACCCGTATCCTGCGGCTCCTCATCGAGCAGCCGCGTACCAGCGCCCGGGAGCACGCCCGCATCCTGGGGGTGGCCCGGGGCACGCTCCAGGCCCGGATGGACCGGCTGGAGAGGGACGGCGTGATCACCGGTACCGGCCCTGTCCTCTCCCCCGCCGCCCTGGGGCACCCGGTGCTCGCCTTCGTCCATCTGGAGGTCACGCAGGGGCACCTGGACGAGGTCGGGGAGGCGCTGGCGGAGGTTCCGGAGATCATCGAGGCGTTCTCGACCACCGGCGGGGGAGATCTGCTGACCCGGGTCGTGGCGCGGGACAACGGCCATCTGGAGGACGTGATCCAGCGGCTCATCCAGCTGCCCGGCGTGGTACGGACCCGCACCGAGGTGGCACTGCGCGAGCGGGTGGCGCACCGGGTGCTGCCGCTGGTGGAGTCGCTGGGACGGACGGCCGTCGTACGAGGCTGAGCGCCGGAGGGCGGGACGCGCCCCCCGGCCTCCGGGGCCCTTCGGGCAGCCGGGCCGACGAACGTACGCCGTCCGCCGGGAACTTGCCCCGGGACGCGCCGTCGGGGATTCGACCTCCCCGGCTCGGGTCGTGGCCGGACGCCCGGCGGCCGTACCGGAACTGACCGGCAGTAACATCGGGTCCACCGGACAGATATCCTGATCATCGCCGCGAGCCCCGCCCCGTCCCGCTCCTCGTGAGCACGACCCGTGCGTCGCCCCGGCTGACGCAACGGGCCACAATTCGAGATAGGTGTACAGGTGCTGGTAGCTGATCGGTACCGGTTGGTGTCCCCCATCGGTCGTGGTGGCATGGGCGAGGTGTGGCGGGCGACGGACGAGGTCCTCGGCCGCGCCGTCGCCGTCAAGCTGCTGCTGGGGGACCGGGCCGACTCCTCTTCCACCGCACGTTTCCGGCTGGAGGCGCAGACGGCCGCCCGGCTGAGCCACCCGCACCTGGTGGCGGTCTTCGACTTCGGTACCTGGGAGGACCGCCTCTATCTCGTGATGGAGCTGGTCGAGGGGCGCAGTCTCGGTGATCTGCTGACCGCTCAGGAGAGTGTCCACCCCGAACAGGTGGCACGGATCGCGGGCGACGCCGCCGCCGGGCTCGCCGCCGCACACCGCCAGGGTGTGGTGCACCGGGACATCAAGCCGGGCAACCTCATGCTGGACGCCGAAGGCTCCGTGAAGATCGGTGACTTCGGGATAGCCCAGTTCGTCGACGATCCCTCGACCGCGCTGACCACGGCCGGCCAGATCGTGGGGACGAGCCTGTATCTGGCGCCGGAGCGCGCGCTCGGCCGGACGGCGGGCGCGGACTCGGACATGTACTCGCTGGGCTGCGTCATCTACCACCTGCTGCTGGGCCGCCCGCCGTTCCGCTCGGACACCGCCGCCGCCACGCTTTATCAGCATGTCGACACGCCTCCGGTGCCGCTGCGGGACCAGGGGGTCGACATCTCGCCGGCCTTCGACGCGTATCTGCTGGGGCTGCTCGCCAAGAAGCCCGAGGAGCGGCCGACCGCGCAGGAGGCGGCGGACTGGTTCCGTACCGACGAAGGCGTGTCCGATGCCGCCGAGTTCGAAGGTGACGTCCTCGGTCGTCCCGGGCGGCCAGTCCTCGGCCC
>NZ_JBSFVR010000136.1:0-18540 GCF_053592415.1 Streptomyces sp. NPDC002690
CCAGCTCGCCGGGGGTCGGTGCCGAGAGCGCGTCCTCGTCCACCCCGCTGACGATCTTCTCGGCGGGAAGAGCCGGTACCACGCGGCGGACGACCGCGCCGAAGCGCCGCAGCCGCCTCTCCTGCGCGGGGGTCCATTCCAGGCCGATCGCGGCGCGGGCGTCCGGCGGCATCAGGCCGACCGTGAGGAAGGCACGGAACCGGGCGAGCGGGGGCAGGATCACCGGCCACAGCACGCGTGCGGCGAGCCTCAGCGGCAGGGGCCCCCGGTCGGGCGGCGGTACGGGCCGGTCGGTGGCGACGAGTTCCTCGACGACCGCGTTGCGCTCAAGTTCCTCGGCGAGCACCTTGCGGTAGTAGGGCCAGAACTCCTCGATCGTCTGGGGCATGTCCCGGTCATGGATGCCGAGGACTCGGCCGACCTGGAGCCATTCCCGGTACAGCGCACGCTCCTGGGCGTCGGTGAGCGGGCGTACGAGGTAGCGCGAGGCGTGCTGGTAGACCGGAAAGCCGGTGGCGTGCACCCACGCGTAGTTCGCCGGAGTGAGGGCGTGATAGCTGCGCCCCCGGGAGTCGGTGCCCTGGATGGTGCGGTGCAGGGCGCGCAGCCGCCGCCCTTCCGCAGCACCTTCCTCACCTCCGTACACCCAGAGCTGGAGGGAGCGCAGGGACCGTTCGCCGCGCCCCCAGGGGTCGGTGCGGAAGACCGAGTGCTCGTCGACGCCCGCGCCCACGGCGGGGTGGGCGACCTGGAGGGTGAGGGCGGCGGGCAACATCAGCAGACCCCGGACGTCGCCGGCCAGGCTCCACAGCACACCGCCCGGCGGGGGCGGTACGGGGTCCGTCCGCCCTGTTCCCTGACTGCTCATACGGCTGCTCCCAGCGATCGGCGGACGGACGTGCGGGCACGGACGGGCACGGACGGGCGCCGCGCCTGATCGCGGCGCGCCCGCACGGGTACGGCATCCAGTATGCGAGCGGTGTGCCGGCGCGGCAGGGGCGGGCCTCCGCCGCTGATTCACCTCGGCCCGTTGACGCCTCGATGAAACAAGTCAATAGTATTTGTAACATTGACTCCAGGAGCCCCTGTCCTGCCAACTGCCGCTCATCACCATGGCGTTGGACGCGTACGTCACGGGCGCCAGGTCGGTACGACGAACCGCACACATCCGCAGGAGGGTGCACATCATGGGCCGTTACAGCCGCCTGAGGGCGATCAGCCGGATGGACCCCGTACAGGACTGCGCCGAGATCCTCCGGCTGATGTCCCAGTACGAGTTCCCCTGGGACTACCGGCAGGGCGTGAGTGTCGCGTTCCTCCGCGACTTCGGGGTCCCGCGCATCTCCGTACTGCTCGACCGCACCCAGGAGTTCGAGCGGAACGGGCAGAAGCGCTACGACGACACGGTGCTGATCGGCTACGAGATGGCGGCCGACGGCTTCGACTCGGAGCGCGGGCGGGCCGCCGCCCGCCACCTCAACCGCATCCACGGCCGCTACCGCATCCCCAACGAGGACTACCTCTACGTCCTGGCCACCACGGTCGTCGGCCCGAAGCGCTGGATCGACCGGTTCGGCTGGCGCCCCCTGTGCCGGCAGGAGGTGCAGGCCCTGGCCGAAGTGGGCAGGAACATGGGCCGGATGATGGGTATCGAGTCGGTCCCCGCCACCTACGCGGGGTTCGAGGCACTGCTCGACACGTACGAGGCGCGGATGTTCGCCCCGGCACCCGCGAACCGCCGGGTCGCCACCGCCACGTTACGGACGATGACGAGCTGGTACCCGTCCCCGCTGCGCCCGCTGGTCGCCCGCTTCGCGCTGGCGCTCCTGGACGAACCCCTGCTGCGGGCCCTGGGGTTCACCCCGCAGCCGCGCTGGCTCCGGACCCTTGCCGTACGCGCGGTGCGGGCCCGCTCACGCGGCGTACGGCTGCTGCCCGCCCGGCCCGGCTGGCTGCCGTCCCGGCCCCGGCCGCGCAGCTACCCCTTCGGCTACCGGCTCGACGACCTGGGGCCGCACTGGGCGCAGAACCGCCCGGTCGAACCACTGCCGGACGAGACGCCACAGGGTTCGCCGGCGCCGGCACCCGCCGGTCACCCCGCTCCCCGGCCCGGCCGGCGCCGGCCCGAGGGGCTCATCCGGCCGTGAGGAGCGGGACGAGACAGCGACGGGCGAAGGCCGCCACCTGCTCGTCGTCGTCGAGTTCGAAGCAGCTCAGCGGGTTGAGGAGGAAGGAGACGGTGATGCGCACCATCACCTCCGCGACGGGCGCCGAGTCCGTCGCCGGTCGGCCCTCCAACTGCTGGGCCTGATGCAGACGGTCGGTGAGGAAGTCACGCATGGCGAGGAACGCGGGACCGCTGTCCACCGTGAGGAAGGGCAGCATGACCTCCGGCTCCAGCTTCAGCAGACCGCCGATGAGGGGGTGTTCGCGCACGTGTCGGAGCACCGCCACGAACCCGGCGACCAACCGGTCCTCCACCGAGGGCAGTTCGGACACCGCCTCGTCCACTTCGCCGACGAAACGGCGGTATTCGCGCAGCAGACAAGCGGAGACCAGGGCCTCCTTGTTCCCGATGCGCCGGTACACCGTGACCCGGGACACCTTGGCCCGCCTGGCCACGTCGTCGACGGTCGAGCGGCGCAGCCCGAAGGTCATGAACTGCTCGCGGGCCGCGTCGAGGATCTGCTCGCTCAACGCGTCGTACGGCGGGGTCTCTTCGAGCGCCCTCGCCATCGATTCCTCGTCCAGTGCCTCGCCGTCGGCCGGTGCCGTCATCGCGCCCCCCCCTGTCACCCCACCCTAGGGTGTGTCCGGCGGCGCTACAAGGAAACACTCCTCGTCGCTCCGTATCGCAGGATGCGCGTCGGCGGCACGGGCAGCGGGGCGACGGGCGGCCCCTACGCACACCCCCTCCGGGAACCGCCCCCCGGAAGTCGTGGACCGTGACCGGAACATGGCGGCTCACCAGCCGTACGGGTCGACCTGGACGAACCGGACGGCGCCGAGCGCGAAACCGTTCCCGGCGCGGTCGCGGTGCCACCGGCGGTGGGCCGCCTCGGGCTCCGGCCGACGGCGCGAGAGAGCCAGTACGAACCTTTCCTCAGCCACCCAGGTCGTCGCAGACGTGCACGATCAGTTTGACGCCCTCGGCCTGCGGCGCGGTGGCGTCGCCCTGCAGACGATCGATCCCCGACATGCGCCCACCGTAGGGGCGCCCACCACAACGACCCTTGCGAGGGTTTCACCACAGTGGTGAGACAGCAATACTGTTGCACCTGATCGCCGCACCGGGACGGTCAGGAACGATCCGGACGTCTCCGGGCACCGAGGAGCAGACATGGCGACCGCGCCCGAGGAGCCGACCCTCACCGTCGACGAGCTGGCGGCCCGGGCGGGGGTGACCGTGCGCACGGTGCGTTTCTACAGCACCCGGGGGTTGTTGCCGCCTCCGGTCATCGGCCCTCGCCGGGTGGGGCACTACGGGCACGGCCATCTGTCACGGCTGGCGCTGATCGAGGAACTCCAGCGCCAGGGAATGACGCTGGCCGCCATCGAACGGTATCTGGAGCAGTTGCCGGAGGATCTCAGCGCCCACGATCTGGCGATCCACCGGGCGCTGGTGGCGTCCTGGGCTCCGGACGGGGTCGAGGAGATGACCGGCCCGGAACTGGAGCGGCGGGCCGGCCGGCCGCTCACCACGGAGGATCTCGACCGGCTGGCGGCGATGGGGGTGCTGGTGGACGGGTCCGAAGGGGACGACGCCCCGTCGCGCGAGGGCGTCCACCGGGTCGATCCGGGGCTGCTCCGGCTCGGAGTGGAGCTGCTGGACGTGCCGATCGCGCACGAGACCATCCTCCGGGCGCACCGGGTCATGCTGGAGCACACCCGGTCGGCCGCCGCGGAGTTGACGCGGCTCTTCCGGGACGAGGTGTGGAGCCCGTACCGGGAGCGGGAGGCGGACCCGGAGCACGTGTCGGCGATGAAGTCGCTCTCGGCACACATGCAGCCGCTGGTGTTGCAGGCTCTGGTGACCGCGTTCCAGAGGTCACTGACGGCCGAACTGCGTGCCGCGTTCCAGGCGTCGTGACCGTACGCCCGGGAGGTGGCCGGCCGCGGGGCGGACCACCTCCCGGGACGGGGCTCAGTCGTGGAAGGTCTCGCCCCGCTCCGCCATCTCCACCAGTCGGGCGGGCGGCAGGAAGCGGTCTCCGTACCGTTC
Source organism: Streptomyces sp. NPDC002690 (assembly GCF_053592415.1). Lineage (NCBI taxonomy): Bacteria > Bacillati > Actinomycetota > Actinomycetes > Kitasatosporales > Streptomycetaceae > Streptomyces > Streptomyces sp. NPDC002690. The sequence continues at coordinate 4,223 of NZ_JBSFVR010000136.1, forward strand.
GGCGAGTTCGCGGGCGCGGGCCACGAAGCCGGGCAGGCCGCCCTCGTACCCGTTGACGTAACCGAGCACGCCGCCGGTCCACGGGGGGAAGCCGATGCCCATGATGGAGCCGATGTTGGCGTCGGCGACGGAGACGAGGACGTTCTCGTCGAGGCAGCGGACGCTGTCCAGGGCCTCGGAGAAGAGCATCCGCTCCTTCATGTCCTCGAACGGGATCGCGGCGTCGGCCTTGCCGAAGTGCTCGCGCAGCCCCGGCCAGAGCGCACCGCGCCGGCCGGACTCGTCGTACTCGTAGAACCCGGCGCCCCCGCTGCGTCCCGGCCGCTCGAACTCCTCGACCATGCGGTCCACCACCGCGTCGGAGGGGTGCGGGGTCCAGCTTCCGCCGGACTCCTCGATCGCGCGCCGGGTCTCGATGCGGATCTTGCGGGGCAGGGTGAGGGTCAGCTCGTCCATCAGGGAGAGGACCTTGGCCGGGTAGCCGGCCTGGGCGGCGGCCTGTTCGACGGAGGCGGGCTCGATGCCCTCGCCGACCATCGCGACGCCCTCGTTGATGAAGTGGCCGATGACGCGCGAGGTGAAGAAGCCGCGCGAGTCGTTGACGACGATCGGGGTCTTCTGGATCTGGCGGACCAGGTCGAAGGCGCGGGCGAGTGCCTCGTCGCCGGTGGCCGCGCCCTTGATGATCTCGACCAGCGGCATCTTGTCGACCGGCGAGAAGAAGTGCAGCCCGACGAAGTCCGCGGGCCGGGTGACGCCCTCGGCGAGGACGGTGATGGGCAGCGTGGAGGTGTTGGAACAGAGCAGCGCGTCGGGGGCGACGAGGTCCTGGATCTCCTGGAACACCTTGTGCTTGAGGGCGGTGTCCTCGAAGACGGCCTCGATGACGGCGTCGCAGCCGGCGAGGTCGGCAGGGTCGCCGGTCGGGGTGATCCGGGCGAGCAGTTCGTCGCGGGCGGCCTCGGTCGTGCGTCCCCGGGAGAGCGCCTTGGCCAACAGCTTCTCGCTGTACGCCTTGCCCTTCGCGGCGGCCTCGGCGGTGACGTCCTTGAGGACGACCTCGATTCCGGCGCGGGCGCAGGAGTAGGCGATGCCGGCGCCCATCATCCCGGCGCCGAGCACGGCGACCTTGCGGACCGTGCGGGGCGGGACGCCCTCGGGGCGGCTGGCACCGGAGTTGACGGCCTGGAGGTCGAAGAAGAACGCCTGCATCATGTTCTTGGCGACCTGGCCGGTGACCAGCTCGGTGAAGTACCGCGCCTCGATGGTCTGCGCGGTCTCGAAGTCGACCTGCGAGCCCTCGACGGCCGCCGCCAGGATGTTGCGGGGCGCGGGCATCGGTGCGCCGGCGATCTGCTTCTTGAGGTTGGCGGGGAAGGCCGGGAGGTTGGCGGCGAACCGGGGGTTGGACGGGGTGCCGCCGGGAATCCGGTACCCCTTCACGTCCCAGGGCTGCTGGGACTCGGGGTGCGCGTCGATGAAGGCGCGGGCCTTCTCCAGCATCTCCTCGCGGGTGGCGGCCACTTCGTGGACGAGGCCGTTCTCCAGGGCGCGGGCCGGGGTGTACCGGGTGCCCTGGAGCAGCACCTTGAGCAGCGCGTCGGCGATGCCCATCAGACGTACGGTACGGGTCACGCCGCCGCCCGCCGGGAGCAGGCCGAGGGTGACCTCGGGGAGGCCGATGCGGGAGCCGGGGGCGTCCAGCGCGATCCGGTGGTGGCAGGCGAGCGCGATCTCGTAACCGCCGCCGAGCGCCGTGCCGTTGATGGCGGCGACCACCGGGATGCCGAGGGTCTCGATGCGGCGCAGGGCCCGCTTGATGCCCATCCCGGTGTCGAAGACCGCCTGGGCGTCCTCGGGCCGGGCCTTGATCATCTCCTTGAGGTCTCCCCCGGCGAAGAAGGTCTTCTTCGCGGAGGTGACGATGATGCCGCGGATGTTCTCCTTCTCGGCTTCGGCGCGGTCGGCGACGGCCGCGACGGACCGGGTGAACGCCGGGTTCATCGTGTTGGCGGACTGGTCGGGGTCGTCGAGGACGAGGGTGACGACGCCGGTCCCGTCCTCTTCCCAGCGGATGGTCGTGCTCTCGGTCATGGGGTGTCTTCTCCGTAGGCAGGCAGGCGGGCGTGGCGGGGGGACGGGGCCGGTCAGACGCGTTCGACGACGGTGGCGACGCCCATGCCGCCGCCCACGCAGAGCGTGACGAGTCCGTACCGCAGGTCGCGCCGTTCCAGTTCGTCGACGATGGTGCCGAGGATCATCGCGCCGGTGGCGCCGAGGGGGTGGCCGAGCGCGATGGCTCCGCCGTTGACGTTGACCTTGTCCAGGCCGATGCCCATGTCCCGGACGAAGCGCAGCACCACTCCGGCGAAGGCTTCGTTGATCTCGACGAGGTCGATGTCGTCGATGGTCAGTCCGGCCTTGGCGAGCGCCTTGCGGGAGGCGGGGGCGGGTCCGGTGAGCATGATGGTGGGCTCGGAGCCGGAGACGGCGGCGGAGACGATCCGGGCGCGCGGGGTGAGGCCGTAGCGCTCACCGACCTCCTTCGAGCCGATCGCGACGAGCGCGGCGCCGTCCACGATCCCGGAGGAGTTCCCCGCGTGGTGGACGTGGTCGATCTTCTCGACCCAGTGGTACTTCTGGAGGGCCACCGCGTCGAAGCCGCCCAGCTCGCCGATGGTGGCGAAGGAGGGCTTGAGGGCGGCGAGCGAGTCGGCGGTGGTGCCGGGGCGCAGGTGCTCGTCGTGGTCGAGGACGACGAGTCCGTTGCGGTCCTTGACGGGGACCACGGAACGGCCGAAGCGGCCTTCCTTCCACGCCTCGGCGGCGCGTTCCTGGGAGAGGGCGGCGTACTCGTCGACGTCGCGGCGGGAGAATCCCTCGATGGTGGCGATGAGGTCGGCGCCGATGCCCTGCGGGGCGAAGCCGGTCTCGAAGCTGGTCATCGGGTCCATCGCCCAGGCGCCGCCGTCCGAGCCCATGGGTACGCGGGACATGGACTCGACACCGCCGGCGAGGACGAGGTCCTCCCAGCCCGAACGGACCTTCGCGGCGGCGAGGTTGACGGCTTCGAGGCCGGAGGCGCAGAAGCGGTTCTCCTGAACGCCGGCGACGGAGTCGGGGAGCCCCGCCGCGATGGCCGCGATGCGTGCGATGTCGGAGCCCTGGTCGCCGAGGGGGCTGACGACGCCGAGGACGATGTCGTCGATGGCCGCCGGGTCGAGTCCGGGGAAGCGGGCGCGGATCTCGTGGATGAGGCCGACGACCAGGTCGATCGGCTTGGTGCCGTGCAGGGCACCATTGGCCTTGCCGCGACCGCGCGGGGTGCGGATCGCGTCGTAGACGAACGCTTCGGTACTCAAGACAACAGCCTTTCGGAGGGCGGGATTTCGACAATGCCGGGTGTGGGAGGACGTCCGGGGCCCAGGACGGCCGAGAGCGGGCTCAGGACAGCAGGGAGCGGCCGATGATCTCCTTCATGATCTCGGTCGTCCCGCCGTAGATTGTCTGGATGCGTCCGTCGGTGAAGGCCCTGGCCACCGGGAACTCCGCCATGTAGCCGTATCCGCCGTGCAGTTGGAGGCAGCGGTCGGCCACCCGCTTCTGGAGTTCGGTCGCCCACCACTTGGCCATCGAGGCGTGCACCGCGTCGAGCGTCCCCTCCGAGTGCTCGACGACGCACCGGTCGAGGAAGGTACGGGTGACGGCGCACTCGGTGGCCATCTCGGCGATCTCGAAGCGGACGTGCTGGAGCTTCGCGAGCGGCCGTCCGAACGCCTCGCGCTCCTTGACGTACCGGGTGGTGATCTCCAGCAGGTGTTCGGCGGCGGCGATGCCGGCGACCGCGATGCCCATGCGCTCCTGGGCCAGGTTGGTCATCAGGTGGAGGAATCCGCCGTCGAGTTCGCCGAGGAGGTTCTCCTTGGGGACGCGGACGTCGTGGAAGAAGAGCTCGGCGGTGTCCTGGGACTTCTGGCCGATCTTCTCCAGGTTCCGGCCGCGTTCGAAGCCCGCCGCGCCACGTTCGACGACCAGCAGCGAGAGCCCCTTCGCCCCGCCCTCCGGTGACGTGCGGGCGACGACGACCACCAGGTCGGCGAGGATGCCGTTGGAGATGAAGGTCTTGGAGCCGTTGAGCAGCCAGTGGTCGCCCCGGTCTTCGGCGGTCGTGCGGATGCCCTGGAGGTCGGAGCCGGCCCCCGGTTCGGTCATGGCGATGGCGGTGATGATCTCGCCCGAGCAGAAGCCGGGCAGCCAGCGCCGTTTCTGCTCCGGGGTGGAGAGCCCGGTGAGATAGGGCCCGACTATGTCGTTGTGCAGGCCGAGGGCGAGGCCGCTGACGCCCGCCCGGGTGAACTCCTCGGCCAGTACGGCGCTGTAGCGGAAGTCGTCGTTGCCGCCTCCGCCGAACTCCTCGGGAACCGCGAGGCCGAGCAGCCCCTGCCGGCCCGCCGCACGCCACGCCTCACGCGAGACGATGCCGTCCCGCTCCCACTGTTCGTAGTGCGGCAGGACCTCCTTGGCGAGGAAGGTGCGGACGGTCTCGCGGAACGCGTCGTGCTCGGCGGCGAAGATCTGCCGTTTCACCGGGCCTCCTGGGGTGGCTTCGCATCGGTGCGGGCCGGCCGGTCCGGCACGGTGCCGGTGGCCGTGGTGCGCGGGGCGCCCTGGGTCACGACGCCCCCTTCGGCGGCTCGCCGAGGAGTTCCGGTACGCCCCAGTCCGCCGCCACCGACTCGGTGCCGGTACCGGGCAGGGCGGGGGCGCTCCGTACGGCGGTGGGGGTGGCGGAGAAGCGCGGGGCGGGGGCGGGCTGGGTGATCCCGGCGTGTTCCACGAAGGTGGCGCGGGCGGCGAGATGCGGGTGTCCGGGGGCCTCGCGCAGGGAGAGGACCGGGGCGACGCAGGCGTCGGTGCCCTCGAACACCTCGGTCCACTCGGCCCGGGTACGGGTACGGAACCGGTCCGCGACCACGGTGCGCAGCTCGTCCCACCGGGCGAGGTCCGCACGGTCGGGCACCGTGGCGGCGATGCCGAGGAGCGCCACGAACTCGTCGTAGAACCGCTGTTCCAGCGGTCCGACCGCCATCGCCTCGCCGTCGGAAGTCGCGTACGTGCCGTAGAAGGGGCAGCCTCCGTCGAGAAGGTTGGAGCCGCGCCGGTCCTGCCAGGCACCGGCCGCCAGCATGCCGTGGATCATGGTGGCGAGGTGGGCGGCGCCGTCGACGATCGCCGCGTCCACGACTTGGCCGCTCCCGCCGGGCGTGCGGGCGTACTGGAGGGCGGCCAGCACGCCGACGACGAGGTAGAGGGAGCCGCCCGCGTAGTCGCCGAGCAGGTTGGCCGGGACGGCCGGGGGCTCGCCGGGACGGCCGATCATGGAGAGGGTGCCGGTGGGCGCGAGGTAGGCGACGTCGTGTCCGGCACGCTGGGCGAGCGGGCCGTCCTGGCCCCAGCCGGTCATCCGCCCGTAGACGAGCCGGGGGTTGCGGCCGAGGCAGGCGTCGGGGCCCACCCCGAGCCGTTCGGCGACCCCGGGGCGGTACCCCTCGATCAGGATGTCGGCGCGTTCGGCGAGAGCGAGGACGGCTGCGGTGCCCGCTTCCGTCTTGAGGTCGAGCAGGACGGAGCGCTTGTTCCGGTTGGTCAGGTCGCGGGCCGGGTCGATGCCGAGCACCGCGCCACCGGGCCGGTCCACCCGGACCACGTCCGCGCCGAGGTCGGCCAGCGTCATCGCGGCGAACGGGCCGGGACCGATGCCCGCCAGTTCGACCACCCGCACTCCCGAGAGAGGGCCGTTCTCCGTCGTAGCCATCAAGCCCCCAGCGGTGTGACACAACCGATGTAACATCGACGATGCTAAGAACGACCGCCGCTCCGCACAAGCCTTTCGGCAGAGCGACCGCTTAGTTTCTGCGCTTCCCATGGTGCACCGTCACGCGCCGTTCCGCGCCGAATGCCACGCGTCACCCGGCGGTGCCGGCGACCGGAGTGGTTCACGTGCCCCCGGTCGCGGGTCTACCCTCGGCGGCCACCCACCCGGAGCCGGCCCCATCGGAGGCACGCATTGAAGAGGCATCACGGATCTGAACGCCCTTACGACGTCGTCCTGTACGGCGCCACCGGCTTCGTCGGCACCCTGACCGCCGCGTATCTCGCGGCCCACGCCCCCGAGGGCCTGCGCTGGGCGCTCGCCGGGCGCAGCCGGGAGAGGCTGGAGCGGCTGCGCGGGGAACTCGCCGGACCGGGCCCCGAACCCGCGGTTCTCGTCGCCGATGCCGAAGACTCCACCGCACTGCGTGAACTCGCCCTGTCCGCACGGGTGGTGGCCACCACCGTCGGGCCCTTTCTCGTCCATGGGAACACGCTCGTGGCGGCCTGCGCCCGGGCGGGGACGGACTACGCGGATCTCACCGGCGAGGCCGAGTTCATCGACCGGACCTGGCTCGGTCACGACGCGACCGCCCGGAGGACCGGGGCGCGCCTGGTGCACGCCTGCGGGTTCGACTCCGTACCCCACGACCTCGGCGCGTACTTCACCGTCCGTCAGTTGCCCGCGGGCGTGCCGCTCACGGTCGACGCCTTCGTCCGCACACACGCAGTCTTCTCCGGGGGGACGTTCGCCTCGGCGGTGCACGCGATGGGCCGGGGACCGCAGATGCTGGCCGCCGCCCGTGAGCGCCGGGAGCGCGAACCCCGGCTCACCGGCCGTCGCGTCCGAACCCCCCTGGGAGCACCGCACTTCAGCGGGGAGACCGGGACCTGGGCCCTGCCGCTGCCGACCGTGGACCCGCAGATCGTGGGCCGTTCGGCGCGGGCGCTGGAATGCTACGGCCCCGACTTCCGCTACCGGCACTTCGCCTCGGTGAAGCGTCTGCCGGTCGCGCTGGGCGGCGCGGCGGGCGCGATGGGTCTGGTCGGTGCGGCTCAACTGCCCTTCGCACGAGCATGGCTGACGTCTCGTTACCGACCGGGCGAGGGGCCCGGCGAGGAGCGCCGGAAGCGGAGCCGGTTCACCGTCCGGTTCGTCGGGGAGGGTGGCGGACGGCGGGTCTTCACCGAGGTCTCGGGCGGCGACCCGGGGTACGACGAGACGGCGCGGATGCTCGGCGAGGCAGCGCTCTGCCTCGCCCTGGACGATCTTCCGGAGACCGCGGGCCAGGTGACCACGGCGGTGGCCATGGGCGATGCCCTGTTGGAGCGGCTGAGGGCCTCGGGCCTGGGCTTCCGGGTGGCGGCCCGGCGCTGACGGGCCCGCGAAGCGGACGGCCCCGAGTGGAAGGAACCCGAAGCGGAGGGCTCCCTCGTCAGGCGGCCGCCTCCCGCAGGGCGCGACGGCAGAGCGCGTCGGCCCTGCGGGTGGTCTCGGGCTGGCGGAACCCCCGGGTCAGCGCCAGGGTGTGGGCGCAGGCCGTGTCCAGCGTGCTGCGGTGCCCCACGGAGACGAACACCGGTTTGACGCCGTCCCGGGTGCGCAGGGCCCGGCCGACCTCCTCCGTACCGTCGAGCAGCGGGGAGAAGTCGCCGCGCCTCGGGCCGGGCTGCTCGTGGGCGAAGGTGAACGGGTTCTTGGCGACACCGATGACGGGAAGTCCGGTCAACACCCCCAGGTGGCTGGCGAGTCCGAACCGGCGGGGGTGCGCCAGCCCGTATCCGTCACAGACGACGAGACCGGGGTCGGCGGTCAGCGACTCCAGCGCGGCCAGCACCGTGGGGATCTCCCGGAAGGCCAGCAGCCCGGGGACGTACGGGAAGGTGACGCGGCCCACCGCGGTGGCCTCGGCGACCACGTCGAGGGTGGCGGCGTCCAGCACGACGGCCGCCGCGACGACGAGGTCCCGCTCGTCGTCGTAGGCGACATCCACCCCGGTGGCGTGGCCCGAGCCGGGCGCCGGTCCGAAGTCCTCGGTCACCACCCGGTCGCGCAGGCGGTCCTGAACGGCGCGCGCCTCGGCGGCGTCGGCGGGTACGACGAACGGGATCATGGGGGCCGAGCCTAGGGCACACCCGTTGCCGGCGCGGGCCCCGGGCAGCGGAACAGGGCCCGCGACGGGGCGACTCGTCGGGGCGGCCGGTCACCTGTCTGCCCCGCCTCAAGCGGGGTACGAGGAGCCCACGAAGAACCCCCGGCTCGCGGGTTCTGCCCAGTCCGCGTCGAGGAGTGTCATGGTGGTCGCTGATTCGCGTCGTCTTCGGGACACCGCGCGGAATGTGTTCGGCTGGGACCGGTTGCGGCCGGAGCAGACGATGGCGATGGAAGCCGTGATGGAACGGCGGGACACCCTGGTGGTGATGCCCACGGGCGCCGGGAAGTCGGCCGTGTACCAGGTTCCGGGTGTACTGCTGCCGGGTCCGACCGTCGTGGTGTCGCCGCTCATCGCGCTCCAACGTGACCAGGTCCAAGGGCTGCTGCGTCGCGCGGGGACGGACGCGGCGGCGGTGAACTCGACGCAGAGCGGGGACGAGAACGCCGCGGTGTGGGACAGGATCAGCGACGGTGACGTCGACTTCCTCTTCCTCGCCCCGGAGCAGTTGGCGAAGGACGAGGTGATCGAACAGCTCGCGGCCGCGGAGCCCGCCCTGTTCGTCGTCGACGAGGCGCAGTGCGTGTCCTCCTGGGGCCACGACTTCCGGCCCGAGTACCTGCGGCTCGGCCAGGTGCTCGAACGGATCGGGCGTCCCCCGGTGCTGGCCCTGACGGCGAGCGCCGCCGCCCCGGTACGGGCCGACATCATCGCGCACCTGAGGATGCGGGACGTGCGGGAAGTCGTCACCGGCTTCGACCGCCCCAACATCCATTTGGAGGTGATCCCCTTTCAGGACGCTGCGGTGAAGGCCCGGGCAGTGGTCGAGCGCGCTGCGGCGGAGCCCAAACCGGGGCTCGTCTATGCGGCCACGCGGCGCGAGGCGGAGCAGTACGCGGACGAGCTGAGCCTGCTCGGGCTGGATGTCGCGGCGTACCACGCGGGGCTTCCCGCACAGAAACGCGGCGAGGTGCACGACCGCTTCCTGTCGGGTGAGCTCGACGTCGTGGTGGCGACCTCCGCTTTCGGGATGGGTATCGACAAGCCGGACGTGCGCTTCGTGCTCCACGCCTCCGTCCCCGGGTCCCTGGACGCCTACTACCAGGAGATAGGCCGGGCCGGACGGGACGGCGAACAGTCCCGCGCGATCCTCGCGTACCGGCCGCAGGACCTCGGTCTTCAGCGCTTCTTCGCGGCGGGCCGCCCGGACCCGGACACCGTCACCCAGGTGGCACGCACGCTGGCGGAGCACGACGGACCCCTGCCCCCCAGCGACCTGCGGGCCGAAACGAACCTGACGGCGAGCCGTCTGACGTCGGTCGTCAATCTCCTGGAGCAGGTCGACGCGGTACGCACGACCAGTCAGGGCGACGTGGAGCCGGTCCCGGGCGTCGATCCGGCCCGCGCCGCGCGGCGGGCGGTCGCACTGGGCGACGCCCACCAGCAGCTCGAACGCTCCCGGGTGGACATGATGCGCGGTTACGCGGAGACCACCGGCTGCCGGCGTCGTTTTCTCCTCGGTTACTTCGGACAGGTGCGGAGCGACTCCGAGGGGTGCGGCTCCTGCGACCTGTGCGGAGCGGCCGAGCTGTCCCGGGAGGGCGCGGAACCCGGTCCCGCGATCCTGGCCGGTACGGGAGGGCGGATACCCGCCCGGACCGGCACGACGACGACCGAGGGCAGCCACCCCTACCGTCCCGGCACCCGGGTCCGGCACCAGCACTGGGGCGAGGGTTCGGTGATGAACGAGGAGGACCGGAGTCTGACCGTCCTCTTCGAGACGGTCGGCTACCGCACCCTGTCGCTCGATGTCGTGCGGGAGCACGGGCTGCTCGACGTGTGCTGACCGTCCGCCTGCGTTCCTCGGCGGCCCCGGGGGCGGGGCCGGGCCGAGGGGCGACCGGCGTGTGCCGGGGCTTTCCGCCCGAGGCGTACCGCGATGTCACGACTCTCCGCCGATGGGACGTTCGCGGGCCCTGTCCCCGCGGCGGGGAGACCTGGGCGACCGGTCGGGGCCGGAGCTCCCCCGCACCGTCGTGCCTGGCCAACCGGGTCCCCCGGCCCGGGATGGGCCGGCGCTTCCCGGGCAGTTGATCAGCGTCGGGGAAATCGGCGGTGACACACCTCACGCCCCGGGTCGGTGCACGGATCGCGGCGTTCCGTCGTCTACTCCAGTGCCGGAGTCCGTTCGTCCAGCCGTGCGAGGGAGCAGGTCTTGTCCAGCCTTATCGAGCAGCCCGTACAGGCCCGCATGGTCGCGGCCGTTCCGCGGATGGCGACGCTGGCCGCCACGCTGCGGTACGACCGCGAGAATCCGTACGCCGTCCGGATCGCCTTTCCCGCCCGGGCCACGCTGGAGGGCACGGAGGTCTCGTGGGAGTTCTCCCGGGATCTGCTGGCCCGGGGCGTGGACGAGCCCGCCGGGGTCGGAGACGTACGGGTGCGGCCCTTCGGCGAGGAGCGGACCGCGCTCGAGTTCCATGCCGCGGAGGGTGTCGCGATGGTGCACGTCCGCACTTCGGAGCTGCGCCGATTCCTCGGTCGCGTACAGGAGTTGGTACCGGCCGGCGACGAGCACCGGTTCCTGGACCTCGACCGGGCCCTGGCGGACCTCCTGGGCGACAGTCGCTGAGCGGGGGAACGGACCGGACCACTCCGGACCGGAGCCGGACCGCCCCCGCCCGGCCGGCCCGGGGCCCGTCCGGAAGGCCCCGGAGTGCGGCTTTGGCACGGGCCAGGCTTGGCTGAGGGCTTACCGGGCCTTAACCTACGGACACGTAACCTACGAAGCCGTAGGTAAATCTCCCGTCCCCAGGAGCACCCGTGACGATCACCTCTCCCCACCTCGGCAGTTCGAAGGCGTGGACCGACGCCCAGCTGCTGTACGCGCTGGAAGAGGTGGTGGAGAAGGAACTCAACCGCCATCTCAAGGTCGCCAAGGACTGGATGCCCCACGAGTACGTGCCGTTCTCCGACGGCCGTAACTTCCCGGGCGTCTTCGACGACGGCGAGGCGTGGGCGCCGGACCAGTCGAAGGTCACGGACATCGGCAAGATCGCCCTCGTCGTCAACCTGCTGACCGAGGACAACCTCCCCAGCTACCACCACGAGATCGCCTCGCTCTTCGGCCGCGACGGCGCCTGGGGCACCTGGGTGCACCGCTGGACGGCCGAGGAGGGCCGCCACGGCATCGTGATGCGCGACTACCTCCTGACCTCGCGCGCGGTGGACCCGGACAAGCTGGAGCAGTTCCGGATGGCGCACATGGCGGAGGGGTTCGAGTCCGACAACCGGCACTCGATGCTGCACTCCGTCGCGTACGTCGCCTTCCAGGAACTGGCCACCCGCGTCTCGCACCGCAACACCGGCCACCAGTCGGGCGACCCGGTCTGCGACCGGATGCTCGCGCGCATCGCCACCGACGAGAACCTGCACATGGTGTTCTACCGGAACCTCCTGGGCGCCGCCTTCGAGCTCGCCCCGGACCTCACCATGCAGGCCGTCCGGGACGTGGTCGTCAACTTCCGGATGCCCGGACACGGCATGCCCGGTTTCGAGCGGGCCGCCGCGCAGATGGCGATCGGCGAGATCTACAACATGCGCATCCACCACGACGACGTGATCCAGCCCGTGCTGCGCTACCTCAAGGTCCTGGACATCGACGGGCTCGGCCCGGAGGGGCTCCAGGCGCAGGAGGAGCTCGGCCTGTACATGGGCGGTCTGGACAGCGAGGCGTCGAAGTTCGACGAGAAGCTCGCGGCCCGCAAGGCCCGCATGGCGGCGCGCGGGCGCTGAGGCCCGCGTACCGGCCGCCGCCGGTACGCCCCTCCCGCGCCGGGCCTCACTCCGGCGCGGTCCACTCCTCGTACGCGGCGTCCCGGACGTCCGCCGCCGTGTGCTGGCGCAGCATCCGCAGCTGGGTGCGCCAGGGGGCGGTCCACCCGGTGCGCCGGCCGCCCGCCACCGTGAGCGCGACGGCGAACAGTCCCTGCGCGGGGTCGCCGCCCCTCGCGCTGAGCCGGCCCGCCACCGTGAGGAGGACCTCAGGGTCCCCGCCTCCGTACCGGCGCGCGTTCACGAGATGGCCGAGGAGGGTGCGGGCGGTTCTGGCGGCGAGTGCCGGCCGCCCGTCGTGCAGGGCGGCGAGCCGGACGAGGCCCGCGTGCAGCCGGTCCGCGTCGGCGTGCGGGTCGATCGCCCGGACCAGCAAAGCGGCGGCCTGCGGGACGGTGTCGCGGTGTCCGGCGAGGCGGTCCGCCGCGCCGACGAGCACGGCGCGCTCCGCCTCGGTCGGCGGTGCGTACTTCCCGGACAGCGCCCGCACCATGTGGACGAGGCGCTGGCGGCCCGGCCGGTCACGGTCGGCGCCCGCGTCGTCCGCCGTGTCGTCGGTGGCCAGCATGGTGAACGTACGGTTCAGGGCGTCGGCCGCCTCGGGGCTCGCCGCCGCCACAGCGGTGAGGGCGTCGGCCGCGGCCGTCCAGCCACCCTGGCGGTCGAGGTCGGTCACGGCGGCGAGCAACACCTCGCTCGCCCCGGGAGCCCAGGGCAGCCACTGGGCCAGCGCCCGGTGGGCTGTGGCGGCCTGCTCGGGATCCGCGGCGGTGCTCACCTCCTGGACCAGCCGGGCGAACCGGGCCCTGTGCCGTTCCGGCAGCCCGGCGGGGGCGGTACGCAGCACGGCCCCGCGCAGCACCGCCGTGTCGCTGCCCGCCGCGTCGGCCAGCACCTCCCAGATCCGCTCCGCGCCGAGCAGTCCGGGTGCGAAGGCGACGCAGGCGGCCCGTACGTCCGGGTGCTGGCCGGGTTCGGCGTAGGCACCGGCGACCACCTCGGCAGCGCGCTCCAGGGGCAGCCGGGCGGCGGCGAGCCGCACCATCTCCTTGCGGCTGGTGACCTTTCCGGTACCGGGCGCGGTCCGCGCGGCGAGCACTCCGGTGAGGCGGGACGGGCGGACGTACCGCGTCACCCCGCTCGCCGCGAAGGCGGCGACCCGTGCCCGGTCTCCGCCGACGTGGGCGAGCAGTTCGTCCAGCGCTTCGGCGGGGCGGTCGCTACGGGCCAGGGCGGCGAGGGCCGCTTCGGCCAGGACCACGTCCGGGGAGCCGGTCCTCGCGCGCAGGGCGGCGGTACCCGCTCCCGGTACGGCGGCCAGCCGCGCGACGGCGGTGGCCCGGGTCGACTGCGGCAGCAAGGCGTCGTCGGCCGTCCTCTCCAGTCCGCGCAGGGCGGCCTTCTGCTGCCGGGGCACCCAGCGGACGGTCTCGCGTCCGACCGGCACCGTGCGGTCGGCCTCGCGGGTGGCGAATCTGCCGGACGGCACCGGTGCTCCGAGCACGCCGTCCAGCAGGTCGGTGCGCCGGCCGGCGACGGCCCGCCACACGGCGGGGATCACGACGGCGGAGCGGTCCCGGTCCAGAACCTCTTCGACGCGCGCGTCGCGGGACCCGGGAGATGCCAGGTACAGGGTGATCGCCGCGCGCGCGGTGGGGGCGTCACCGTAGAGAACGGCCTGACGGAGGAGGTCCTGGAGTTCGGCCATGCCGTCGGCGCGGCGTCCGGCCGCCCGGGCCAGTGCCAGGACGAGCCCGTAGTCGGACTTCTCCGCGCCCGCCTCCAGCCAGGTGCGCAGCGCTTCGAACACCTGGTGTTCCTGGCCCCTGCGCAGGGTGCGGTCGAGTCGTCCGAGGTCGGCGCCGCCGGTGGAGCCGGAGAGCCGGACGAGGGTGCGCAGGGACCAGCTGACGAGTGTCCGGCTCCCGGTGACGGCGTGTTCGCGCAGGACGGTCACGGCGAGCGAGCCGAGCGCGGAGCGGGTGGCGGTGGAGGAGTCGCGGGCCTCGACGGCGTCGGTGGCGATCCGGTCGAGGAGCGGCTCGGACGCTGCGGTGAAGAGGGCGGGCGGGGTGTCGAGCAGGGCGCGCAGCGCGGCGGTGCGCACGGGTTCCTGTTCGTTGCGCAGCCGCCCCATGTCGTCGAGTACGGCGTGCACGGTGGCGGGTTCGCCGGAACGGCCGGCGTTGCGGACCAGCAGCCGCCAGGCCGTCGCCCGGTCGTCGGCGGCCGGCCGCCGGACGGCGGTGAGCAGGCGTTCGCGTACCTCTTCGGCGGGCAGGTAGGACTCGGCGAGCAGAACCGTGTCCCACGGTTCGCCGTGTTCGCGGGCCCAGGCGGCCATGCGCCGGGCCGTCGCGGCGACCCGGCGGTGCGGTCCAGCGGGAGGTGCAGTGCGAAGCCTTCGAGACGTACGTCCTCTATGGCGGAGTGGAGCTGTCCCAGCTCTTCCTCCTTGAC
>NZ_JBSFVR010000137.1:0-18491 GCF_053592415.1 Streptomyces sp. NPDC002690
GCGACGGCCAGATAGTGGTTCGGGTTCATCAGCCCGCCGTCGGGGGTGACGATGCCGTGCCGGTCGTCGTCGACGTTCCGGGGCACCGGGCCCACCCCTGTCGCGTCACGTTCCCGCTCACTCCTCCGTGACGAGTTCGAGCGCCTCGTGGGACGAGCCCTCCGGCAGTTCGGGAACGGGCCACTCCTGGTCCGGTACGTAACCCACGGAGCGCCACCACGGCTCGGACGGCAGTTCCCCGGCGGGCTCGAAAGGCTGTCCCGGAATGGGGAAGGCGCCCGGCTGACCGAGGGCGGCCGCGGCCTTGAGGGTCCACTCCCCCGGCTCCGCCCACGGGTGCGGGGCGAGGTTGAAGGTGCCCCAGTGGATCGGCATCAGCACACCGCGAGGGCTGCCGCCCTGGAGATCCAGATGCGCGCGGAGCCCTTCGGCCGGCGTCATGTGGATGTCGGGCCAGAACTCGGAGTACGCCCCGATCTGGATCATCGTGATGTCGAACGGGCCGTGTTCGGCTCCGATGTCGCGGAATCCGGCGAAGTAGCCGGTGTCGCCACTGTGGTAGATCCGGTGCTCGGCCCCCTCGACCGCCCAGGACGCCCAGAGGGTGTGCTGCCCGCTGCGCACGCCGCGTCCGCAGAAGTGCCGCGCGGGGGTCGCGGTGAGCCGGACGCCCGCCACCTCCGTGCTCTCGTTCCAGTCCAGCTCGCGCAGCCGGGTGGGTGACACACCCCAGTGCTCCAGGTGGGCGCCGACGCCGAGCGGCACGGCGAAGACGGTGTCCGTCCGGGCGAGGGCGCGGATCGTCGGCAGGTCCAGGTGGTCGTAGTGGTCGTGGGAGATGACGACGACGTCCACCGGCCCCAGCGCGTCGAGCGACAGCGGGGCGGGATGGAGGCGCTTGGGGCCCGCGAAGTCGAACGGGGAGCAGCGCTCGCCCCAGACGGGGTCGAAGAGCACGCGGCTCCCGTCGATCTCGGCGAGGACGCTGGAATGGCCCATCCAGGTCACCCGGAGACCCGAGGCCGGCGGCCGGGACAGGTCGGCGAAGGTCGTGGCGTGTACCGGAATGTTTCCGAGCGGTGCCCTGCGTGCCCGTTGCTCCTTGCTGAAGTAGGTCTTCGCGAGTTCCAACGAGGAGCCCGAGGGCCGGGTCCGGGCGCCGACGGGATTCTGGAACACTCCGTCGGCGAAGTGGGGCGAGCGGCGGATGCGCTCCATCCGGGCCCCCGAGGGGTCGGCCCCGAACGCGTCGGCGCGCATCGAGCGGAGTCGGGTGCGCAGGGGGGTCAAGAATTCGGCGCCGGTCACAGCATCTCCTGGGGGAGTCGGTCTCTTCTCATTATCTGCGGGAGGCATGCCCGCGCGAGGGTTCGCCCGGGGCGGGCACCACGCCCCGGACCGGCCCGGCTCCCCACTCGTATCGCGTCAGGCACCCGGCTGCCCGTACACGTGCTCGATGTGCAGGGTGAGGACGACCCTGCGGTCGCGCACCATCGCCTGCCGGTAGTCGTCCCAGTCCGGGTGCTCGCCGCGTACGTCCCGGTAGAGGGTGATCAGCGCTTCGACGGTGGCGTCCTGGGGATCGGCGGCAGGAGGAGTCAGCTCGGCCGTCCCGTCCACCACGGTCCACGCGCCGCGGTTCTCGCTCGTCACATGGAGGCTCGCCCGGGGATCGCGGCGCAGGTTCCGCGTCTTCGCCCGGTCCTCGGTCACCGAGACCCTGATCGTCCGGGCGGCGGCGTCGTAGGCGTGGTTCACGTTCGACAGCTGGGGGCGGCCGTTCTTCCTCAGCGTCACGAGCACCCCGTCGTGCGAGGCACCGACGAGTCGCAGGAGGTCTTCCTGCGCGGTATCGAGAGACGTCATGATCCGTCCAACGTGTCCACGCCCCGCAAGATTCCGCCGCCGGGCCGACGGCACGCCCTTCTGCCGGTGGTGGCGTGTGACCACCCTCCGTCACGTCTGGCGCACGGGTGCGTACTGCTCTCCCCCGAGCCCGAAGGTCCAGGCGACCCCGTCCTTCGCCGTACGGGTCGCGGGCGGCACCCGCAGCCAGTAGGTGCGGCTGGTGCCGTCGGGCTCGGGGGTGGAGTTGACGACCTCGACCATCACGACGTCCTCGTCCCCGGAGAGCGGGATGCGCCAGAGAATGCCCGTCTCGTCCCGGTGGACCGGCTCCGCCCCGGATTCCTCCAGGTAGCGGTCGTAGCCGTAGTGCTCCAGCATCACGCGCCGCAGCTCGGCGTTGGCCTCCTCGCGTATCCGCTCGGGGGTGAGGGCCGAGAGCTCCTCCAGGAACGCGGCCGGCACCGGCATGCCGCGCCAGGCGTGGAGGGCGAAGCCGTCCGGGTAGGCGAGCGCCGGGCCGTCCCCGCGGTCGAGGCGGCCCGCCTCGTCGCGATGGAGCGTCTCGGGGCGTTCGGCGACGACGACCGCGTTCTCGTAGGGCCACCACCACCCGGCGTTGCGCGCCACCTCGGCCAGGCCCGCCAGGGGCTCGCTGTCCTCGAAGGCGGCGAGCCACGCCGCGTCGTGCTGCCCCAGCACCGCGTCCAGCAGCACCAGCCGCACCGCCGTCTCCTCCTCCGGGTTCGCGGCGAGCTCGGCCACCACGCCCGCGCGGATGCGCTCGGCGAGAGCCGAGGTGGTCTCCCACAGCTGCGCGCCGGTGGCGGACCAGAGAGCGGCCCAGCCCATCGCCCCCAACTCGTCGTATTTACTCCGGCGTTCACGACTCCACGGCCGGGTGCGCACCTCCTCGCGCACCGACTTCCCGGCGTCGGCGAGCTTCTCCACCGCCTCCACCGCGGCCCGGGGCGAGTCCACCCAGACGATCCGGCCCGGCTCCGCCCGGCCTGCCGTGCGGTAGGCCAGGCGAATGCCCTCCTCGGCCGCAATCCGGTCGGCCCTGCCGGTGGCCGAGGCCACCGCCCGCCACGAGGTCACGTCCCGCGTCATCATTTCCGTCCTCGCCATCCCTGGTCACCCGTTCCTGTTCTTGTTCTTGTTCCAGCGCTTGTTCTTGTTCCAGCTCTTGTTCTTGTTCCTGCCCCGGTGCGCCCCACGGCGCGTCCACCCGTCCGTGCCGGTGATCGCCCGTCAGTCCGCCACGACGCGGAACGCACCCGGGACGTACTCCCGCTGACGCACCACGCGGAACCAGCCCTTGGGCAGCGCGATCGGGGCGTGCTCCTCGTGCACGACCCGCCCGCCCTCGGGGAGGTGGAGCAGCATCGGTCCGAACGTCCCCGCCTCGCGTATCAGCCGGCCAGGGCCCTGCACGGCATGCGCGTGTCCGGTGACCTCGCCCAGCGCCAACACCAACCGGCCCCGTCCGTCGCGCAGTTCGCCCGGCACCTCCAGGAACGGTGCGGGCACCTCGGACTCCTCGACCGCCATGATCAGCACATCGCCCTGCCGGTACACAGACGTCTCCCCTCCGGTGCGGCGCCCCGTGCGCCGAACCCTGTGGAGAACGCTAGGAGGTGGGTCTGACATCGGCGGGTTCCCGCGGTCGGCGGAGGCACCGCGCCGCTGCGTCCGCCCCCTGGTCCCCCGGACCGTCCGCCGCGCGATCGCCACCCGGTGGATCACCCCGTGGATCCGTCGGTCCGGGCGCTCCGGCTCGCGGCATCACGGGAGCACCGGCACGCGTCACAGCTGCCGGACCGAGGCGTTCCCCGTCCCGGGTGCGGCGCTGTCAGTGGCACTTGATACACCTTGCGGCAGACAGACGTCCCCAGCACACCGGAGCTTCGGGTCATGACCATTGCGAACCACCTGAGCGAGCTGCACGGCCTTCCCGCCGTCGATTTCGAGATCCCTGCCGAGGGGCGCTCGCTGCCCGGCGCCGGCGCCGTGGCGTGGCGGCTCAGGGTCGACCCGTACGACGATCCGGAGGTCACGTGGCAGGAGGTCTTCGACCTGTTTCTGGCGACGGTGGACCCGGCCGGTGTGCGGGCGCTGATCATCGGTCAGTGGGGCGAGACGACCGAGCAACGCTCTTCCTACCCGATAGGTCTGGTGACCGCCGCAGCGAGTCGGCTGACCTCCCTCGAAGCCGTGTTCGTCGGTGACCTGGTCCTGGAGGAGGCGGAGATCTCCTGGATCGAACAGTCGGACGTGACGACGCTGCTCGACGCCTTCCCCGGGCTGGTGGAGCTGGGTGTGCGGGGCGGCGACGGCCTGGTCTTCCCTCCGGTACGGCACGACGCGCTGCGGTCGCTCACGATCGAGTCGGGCGGCCTGCCCGTGCAGGTGGTGCGCGGCGTGCTGGAGAGTGAACTCCCCGCGCTGGAGAAGCTCGACCTCTGGCTCGGTGTCTCGGCGTACGGCGGTGACACGGAGCTCACGGACTTGGCGCCTCTGCTCTCCGGCACGCGCTTCCTGGCTCTGCACCACCTCGGCCTGCGCAACAGCGAGATCCAGGAGGAGATCGCCGGAGCGGTCGCCTCAGCACCGGTGGTCGCTCGCCTGCGCACCCTGGACCTGTCGAACGGTGTCCTGGGCGACGACGGTGCGGCGGCGCTGCTCGAAGGCCAGCCGCTCACCCACCTCGATACGCTCGACCTCCACCACCACTTCCTCAGCGAGGCGATGGAGCAGCGGCTCACCGCCGCTCTGGAACCGCACGGCGTCCGGGTCGACCTGTCCGACCGCAACAAGCCCTGGAACGACGGTGGTCGCGAGAACCGGTACACGGCGGTCGCGGAATGAGCCGCGCGACGGACATCGAGCACCCGGAGACCTTCCACGGGCTGCCCGTGTACGTGCTGCCGGCTCCCGGCGAGCCGACGGCCGCCGGACCGGCCGGAAGCCTCCCGGCGGCGGACGCGGTCGCCTGGCGGCTCGACAGCGCCTGGCAGGACGACCTCGACTTCCCCGCTCTGTGGCGGCACTTTCTGGACACCGTGGACGCCTCGGAGGTCCGGGCACTGCTGATCGGCCCCTGGTGGGAGGACGAGTACACCCCTCTCACGCAGGTGGTCGAGCTCCTGGCGGCCGACGCCGCCCGTCTCCCGTCCTTGCGCGGGCTGTTCCTCGCCGACGTGGAGAGCGAGGAGTGCGAGGTGTCGTGGCTGCGACTGTGCGACATCACCCCGGCGCTGGAGGCTTATCCGCTCCTGGAAGAACTCGTCGTCAGGGGTGGCGGGACCACGGGGGAACCTGAGGACGGGGAGACCCTCCGGCTGCGGCCCGTGCGGCACACCTCACTCAAGTCCCTCCGCTTCGAGTCGGGCGGGCTGCCCGGACACGTCGTACGGGCGGTCGGCGCTTGCGAACTGCCCGCGTTGCGGAGCCTGGAGCTGTGGCTCGGCTCCGACTGGTACGGCGGGGACGCCACGGTAGAGGACCTGGCTCCGCTGCTGTCCGGCGGGGGGCTGCCGGCCCTGCGCCATCTCGGGCTGCAGAACAGTGTCGTCCAGGACGAGATCGCCGCTGCCCTGGCGTCGGCTCCCGTCGTCGCCCAGCTGGATTCACTGTCGCTGGCCATGGGCACGCTGAGCGACACCGGCGGCGAGGCACTGCTGGCCGGGCAGCCCTTGTCGCATCTGTCGTGTCTCGACCTGCGCCATCACTACCTGGGCGAGGAGATGCTCCAACGCATCGTGTCGGCCTGCGCGCCCGCCGTGGTGGACGCGGATCCGGGTGACGCGTCCGACTTCGATCCGGACGAGGACGATGAGCGGTATGTCGCGGTCAGTGAGTAGCCCGGGGCGGGGACAGAGCCGGGAACCGCGTTTCGCCGTCGTCGGCAACCCGCTCAACCGCCGGGTCGTCTTCTTCCGGGAGGCGGTTCTCGCCGCCGGTCTGCCGGAGGCACGGGTCGTGCCGTGGCTGGACGTCCTGCACGGCCGGGCGCACTTTCTGCCCGGCGAGTCGGTGCGTCTGGACTCGCCGGGCGAGGAGCCGGAGGTCGACCGGCTGCTGCGCGGGGTCGGCGACCCGACCCGCGTGGAGGGCTCGGCCCTCTGGTACACGAACTTCCTCACGGCCGTCCGTACGGTGGCCGCCGAAGTGGCGTCCGCGGGTGGCGAACTGCTCGGCTCTCCGGATGAGTTGGCCCAGGTGTTCGACAAGCGGCTGTGCCATGCGGTGCTCGACGAGGCAGACGTGGCCGTGCCCGCCTCGCCGACCTCGGGAGCCTCCGCGGCTCCGGTCCGGGGCTGGGACCACGTACGGGAGCTGATGCGGGACCACCGCATGCCCAGGGTGTTCGTGAAGTTGGCGCACGGCTCCTCGGCCTCCGGGGTGCTGGCCGTGGAGACGGCCGGCCCGGGGCGGGTCCAGGCGACCACCTCGGTGGAACGCGGCGAGGAGGGGCGGCTGTTCAACTCTCTGCGGGTGCGGCGGTACACCACCGAGCGGGAGGTAGCGGCCCTGGTGGACGCCCTCGCACCGGACGGGTTGCACGTCGAACGCTGGCTCCCCAAGGCTTCGCAGCAGGGCCGGTCCGCCGATCTGCGAGTCGTGGTGGTCGCGGGCCGTGCGACGCACGCCGTCGTGCGGACCAGCCGCTCCCCCATGACCAATCTCCATCTCGGCGGAGCCCGCGGCGATCTGGGCCGGGTCCGTGAGGCGGTGTCCTCGGCAGGCGGGAGCTGGTCCGGGGCACTGGCTCTCTGCGAACGCGCGGCCGCCTGCTTCCCCCGGAGCCGGTGCGTGGGGGTCGATCTGCTGCCCGCGGCCGGCTGGCGGCGGTTCGCCGTGGGCGAGGTCAACGCGTTCGGTGATCTCCTGCCCGGCCTGACCGGTCTGCCCGGCAGCGGCGCCGAGGGCCAGGACACCTACGCCGCGCAGGTCGCCGCCGTCGTGCGGGCCCACGCCGACGCCCCCACGAGCAACCACGACGCATCCGACGAACGAGCAAGGAACGACCGTGCCATCGCAGCCCCCTGACCCCGCGCCCCTCACACCCGCCACGGCCTCCACCGATCGCACCGGCGCGGCGCACCCGGTCGCCACCGCCGCCGCCATCACGGCGCCCACCGGCTCGGCACCCGTCGGCACCGTCCCCTTCGACACCAGGGACGGCGGCGTACCCGACATGAACGCCGTCGTCGGCAGTCACGATCTGCTGCTCGTCACGCTCGACACCCTCCGTCACGACGTCGCCGTCGAACTCGCGGCGGCGGGCCGCCTGCCGAATCTCGCCCGGCATCTCCCCGGCGGTGTCTGGGAGAAGCGGCACGCGCCCGGCAGCTTCACGTACGCCTCCCACCAGGCGATCTTCGCCGGATTCCTGCCCACCCCCGCCACACCCGGACCCCACCCCCGGCTCTTCGCCGCGCGCTTCGGCGGCAGCGAGACGACGGCCGGCCGCACCTTCGTGTACGACTCCCCCGACCTGCCGCGCGGTCTGGAAGAGGCCGGCTACCGCACCGTGTGCGTCGGTGGCGTCGGCTTCTTCAACCGGCAGCCGCCTCTGGGGTCGGTGCTGCCCGGCCTCTTCGCGGAGAGCCACTGGGAGCCGGAGTTCGGCGTGTCCTCGCCGACCTCCTTCGAGGCGCAGGTCGCCCGTGCCGAGGAGGTCGTGGCGGCGCTCCCGGCCGATCAGCGGCTCTTCCTCTTCGTCAACGTCTCGGCGCTCCATCAGCCGAACTGGTTCCATCTGCCCGGCGCCACCGCCGAGGCAGGTGACTCGCGCGCGACCCACGCGGCGGCGCTGGAGTACGTGGACCGGCACATCGGCAGGCTCTTCGCGGCGGCGAGCAGTCGGCGCCGCTGCTTCGCCATCGTCTGTTCCGACCACGGCACCGCCTACGGCGACGACGGGTACACCGGTCACCGGCTCGGCCACGAGGCCGTCTGGACGGTTCCGTACGCCCACTTCTTCCTCGAACCGGGGGCCTGACCCGACCATGACCACCGCTGTCCCCACCGCCCCGGCCGCAACACCCGCCACCGGTGCCACCGAGCGGCCGTACCAGAGCTATGTCTACGCCTACCCCCACAAGACGGCCTACGAGAAACTCGGCGACCGCCCCGCACTGCGCGAGCTGTGGGCCGGCGAGTGCAAGGACGCTCTCCAGCTCTACGCCCACATACCGTTCTGCGAGGTCCGCTGCGGCTTCTGCAACCTCTTCACCCGGATCGGCGCCCCCGACGAGCTGACCACCCGCTACCTCGACGCGCTCGACCGGCAGGCGACCGCCGTACGGGACGCGCTGGGTGACCACGGACCGGTACGGTTCGCCGCCGCCGCGTTCGGCGGCGGTACGCCCACCTTCCTGACCGCGGGCGAGCTGGACCGGCTCTGCGACATCGCGGAGAAGAGGATGGGCGCCGATCTGCGCGCGGTGCCGCTGTCCGTGGAGACCTCCCCGTCCACGGCGACCGCCGACCGGCTCGCCGTGCTCGCCGACCGGGGCACCACCCGCGTCAGCATCGGTGTGCAGAGCTTCGTCGACGGCGAGGCCAGGGCGGCGGTGCGCCCGCAGCGCCGGGCCGACGTCGAAGCTGCGCTCGGCCGCATCCGCGAGACCCGGATACCGGTCCTCAACATCGACCTGATCTACGGCATCGACGGGCAGACCGCACGGTCGTGGCTGGCCTCGCTGGATGCCGCCCTGGCCTGGCACCCCGAGGAGCTGTACCTCTACCCGCTGTACGTGCGCCCCCTGACCGGCCTCGGCCGCCTCGCCGAAGGCAGCGGCCCCGAGGCCCGGGCGGCGGCGGACACCGCCTGGGACGCCCAGCGGCTCCACCTCTACCGCGCCGGCCGCGACCACCTCCTGGCCCACGGGTACGAACAGGTCTCGATGCGGATGTTCCGCCGCGCCGACGCGCCCCACGAGGGCCCCGACGACTACGCCTGCCAGACGGACGGCATGGTCGGCCTGGGCTGCGGCGCCCGCTCGTACACCTCGTCGCTGCACTACTCCTTCGACTACGCCGTCGGCATGCCGGAAATCCGGAGCATCATCGACCGCTTCACCACCACCGAGGACTTCTCCCGGGCGGAGGTCGGTCGGCCCATCGACGGCGACGAGCCCAAACGCCGCCATCTCCTGCAGTCACTGCTCCAGGCCGCCGGGCTGCCGCGCGCCGAGTACCGGCGGCGGTTCGGCAGCGACCCCGTGGACGACTTCCCCGTGGAACTGGCCCGCTTCGCGGAGCTCGGCTGGCTGGACGGCGGCAACGGCAGCCATGACCTCCTGCGGCTGTCCCCGGAAGGACTCGCCCACTCCGACGCGCTCGGCCCCGCGCTCTTCTCGCCCGCCGTGCGCGCCGCGATGGCCGCGTACGAGGCGAGGTGAGCGGCCCATGGACCTGACGATCCTCTACCGCGGCCCGCTCGCCTCCTGCGACTACGACTGCCCGTACTGCCCGTTCGCCAAGAGGCGGGACAGCCGGGAACAGCTCATGGCGGACCGGGAGGCGCTCGAACGCTTCACGGCGTGGGTCGCCGCACAGACCGGGGACCGTCTCTCGGTGCTCTTCACCCCGTGGGGCGAGGGGCTGGTGCGGTCCTGGTACCGGCGAGCGCTGGTCGAGCTGTCCCACCTGCCGCAGGTGGCTCGGGTCGCGATCCAGACGAACCTCAGCGGCAGGACGGGCTGGCTGTCCGGGGCGGACCCGGAGCGGCTGGCGCTCTGGTGCACGTACCACCCCGGCCAGACCCCGTACGACCGGTTCCTCGGCAAGTGCCGGGAGCTGACCGCGGCGGGGGTGCGGTACAGCGTGGGCGTCGTCGGTTTCGAGGAGCACCTCCCCGAGGCGCGGAGACTGCGGGCGGACCTGCCGGAGCGGGTGTACCTGTGGGTGAACGCCGCCGAGGGGCGTACGTACACGGACGCGGAGGCGGAGCGCTGGACGGCGCTCGACCCGCTGTTCCCGTACAGCCGGCATCCGCACCGCTCGGCGGGGCTGCCGTGCCGGACCGGGGAGTCGGTGATCTCGGTGGACGGGGACGGCACCGTGCGCCGGTGCCATTTCGTCAAGGAGGAGCTGGGCAGTCTCTACGACGGGAGTTACCGCCGGGCGCTCGGCCCGAGGGCCTGCCCGCTGGCGGTCTGCGACTGCCACATCGGGTACGTGCACCTGGAGTCGCTGCCGTTGTACGACGTGTTCGCCGGGGGTGTCCTGGAGCGGATTCCGGCGGCGCCGGCCGGGCCCGCCGCGGCGGGCCCGTCACGTCTCCGGCTTCCCCTGGTGTAACGCCCGGCGCCTCGCGGCGGCCGGATGCGCGGCTCAGAGCGGCAGCAGGTCCGGGCGCTTCGCGGCGACCTCGTCGCCGGAGGACTCGCCGCGCAGCCTGCGGCCGATCCACGGGACGAGGTACTCGCGCGCCCACTGGATGTTGTCGCGTCGCACCTCGAAGGTGTTCCGCTGGGCCTGCGGGGGCCACGGCTGGTCGGGGTCGGCCGGCGTCTCCAGACCTAGGACCTGTGCGGCCCGCAGTGCCACCCGGGTGTGCCCCTCGGGTGAGAGGTGGAGCCGGTCGTTGTCCCAGGCCCGGCGGTCCTGGATCGAACGCAGGGACCAGAGGTCGAGCACCGGGCAGTGGTAGCGGTCCGCGATGGCCCGCAGGTGGACGTTGTAGGTGGCGATCTTGCCGCGCATGTGGCGGAGCACCGGGACCCCGCGGGTGTCGAATCCGGTGGTCACCATGACGGTGCCGACCGCGTTGGTGAGGTCGGCGACCGCGCGCTCGAAGCGCTCGGCCAGGTCGTCCGGGTCGGTGCCGGGCCGGATGATGTCGTTGCCGCCGGCGCAGAAGCTCACCAGGTCCGGCGCGAGCTCCTTGGCGCGGGGTACCTGCTCCTCGACTATCTGGTCGAGAAGTCGTCCGCGTACCGCGAGATTGGCGTACCGGAATTCCCCGTGCACGGAATCAGGGCCTGTCGCCTCGTCGAGGGCGGGAAGCTGGTCCGCGAGGAGAACCGCGAAACGGTCCGCCCAGCCGACATAGGACCCGTCCGGTCCGGGGTCTCCGACTCCCTCGGTGAAACTGTCGCCGATCGCCGCGTACGACCCGATGATGTCTGTCTTCTGGATTCTCGAATCGTCTGCCACGACCACATATCTTGCCCCTTTTCATGTGACCTACGCGACCGTAAGAAGGGGTTGACGTGGGGTGAGATAGACCACCCGGTCAGTTTTTGGTAAAGCCGGAATAAATAGAGGGGCGGCACGCTTGCGCGCACCGCCCCTCCAAGCCCTTACGGATCGTGACGATTCGTCAAGGGGAGGAGTCTCAGATGGAGACGCCGTGGAGTCGCAGGTAGGCGATCGGGTCCACGTCCGAGCCGTAGCTCGGGGTGGTGCGGATCTCGAAGTGGAGGTGCGGGCCGGTGACGTTGCCGGTGGCACCCGAGAGGCCGATCTGCTGGCCGCCGGTGACGGTCTGGCCGACCGAGACCATCAGCTGCGACTGGTGCGCGTACTGGGAGTACATGCCGTCGGCGTGCTTGATGATGACCTCGTTGCCGTACGCGCCGTCGTAGCCGGCGGAGACGACGGTGCCGGGGCCGACGGCGCGGACGACGGTGCCGGTGGCGGCGCTGAAGTCGGAGCCGGTGTGGTAGCCGCTGGACCACATGGAGCCGGAGGCGTGGTACTGCGTGGTGACGGTCGCGTTGGCCACCGGGGTGGTCCAGCCGGTGCTGTCGCTGTCGGCGGCCTTGGTGGTGGTCGCGGCGGACTCCGTCGTGGTCGCCGGGGCGGCCTTCGTCTCGGTCTTGGCCGCCGTCTTCGTCTCGGCCTTCGGGGCCTCGGCCTTGGCGGAGGACGCGGTGGAGGCCGAGCCGGACGCCTGGGCGCCGAGGGTCAGCTTCATGCCCGGGAGGATCAGGCTCGGGTTGTCGCCGACGACCTCGCGGTTGTCCTGGTAGAGCTTCTCCCAGCCACCCTTGATCTTGTGCTGGGCGGCGATCTTCGCCAGGTAGTCGCCGGAGACGACCTTGTAGGTCTTGGCGGACTGCTGGGCGGCCGGGGCGGACTGGGCGGCGGGCGCCGACTGCTCGGCGGCGTGGGCACCCGTGGCTCCGAGGAGCGGCAGGGCGACGACGGCGCCGCCGGCTCCGACGGCGAGGATGCCGCGAGCGATCGGGCCGGACTTCTTACGACGGTGCTTACCCGGGATGGGCATGGGGGAATTCCTCTCCGGCGCCTACGAGGTGAGCTGTCGGGTTCGGGCTGGAGATGCCCGGTCGCGTTGAACGCGACTTCACCCCGAGCCGTCCGGAACAACTCCGGTCGGCGGCTTACCTGGGTCCCCCGCTCCTGCCACGCATCAGTGAGTGCGAATTCCGGGCGGCGGCAGGATTAGGCGGTCCGTCCGGAGTGATGGCGAACGTAATCGAGCCGGGCCGGACGGAACAAGCCATCGCAAGCGGAACGGATTCCGGGAGCCGATTTCGGCCTCCTTTTCCGGTCACCCTCCGTGGATTACGGATCTTGGCATTCCGCGCGACGGACGGACTGCCGCCCGGCCTCTCGGCCACGCACGGTCACGGATATGATCCCGCTCACGAGATCACCCGCCATCTCCCCCATAAACGGACGATGTTGCGTGAAATCCATACAATACGGACATGTCGCGCACGTCACTCATGACGGATCTTCAGCCTCCGGGGGGCCGGCCGCCGGTACTCGGGCGCCGGGGAGCGATGTCGTAGGGTCGCGACGAGCCGACGTCGGCGAGCAGCGCCGGCGCGCAGACGCACCGAGGAGCCGCTGTGACGCAGGTGCCGCAGTTCTCGCCGGCCGAACCCGAGCTGAGCGGGGTCCGTAATTTCCGGGACGTGGGCGGGCTGCCCACCTCCGACGGACGACGGGTCCGGCACGGGAGGCTCTTCCGCAGCGGTCACCTCGCCGCCGCCACCGCCGAGGACGCCGTCTTCCTCGGCCGGCTCGGCCTGCACACGGTCTTCGACTTCCGTAACTCCGCCGACCAGAAGCTCGACGGCTTCGACATCGAGCTTCCGGGCGTGCGCAACGTCCGCATCCCGCTCTCCGACCCGGCGGACGGGGCGGGCTTCTGGCGGCTGGTGCGCGAAGGCGACATCGCCCAGCTGCGTTCGCTGCTCGCCGAGGGCAAGGGCACGGAACGCATGCTCGCCTCGTACCGCTCGATCATCACCGACCGTACGGCCGAGCACAGCCGGGTACTGCACGCCCTGGCGGAGGACAGCGTGCCGGCGCTGATGCACTGCGCCGCGGGCAAGGACCGGGCGGGCCTGACGATGGCGGTGACGCTGCTCGCGGTCGGAGTGGAGCGCGAGGCCATCGCGGTGGACTACCTCAAGTCCAACGACGCCCACCGCCGGTACCGGCTGAGGCGCGGCGACAGCGCGGACCCCGTGGTCTCCACCGAGGTGATGAGCCTGCTCAACCCGCTCTTCGGAGCGCACATCGACTACCTGGACGCGGCCTTCGCCACGATCGAGGAGAACTGGGGCACCACGGAGCGCTACTTCGCCGAGGGGCTGGGACTCTCCGGGGAGACCCGGGAGCGGCTGCGCGAGCGGCTGCTGGACGAAGCGTAGGCCGCACGATCACGTCGCGGGCGCTCCGGTCAGCCGGGCGATCCCGGTCGGGCCGCCCGGACCCACCCCTCTTCGAGGTGGATCGTCCAGGTGTTCCCGACCGCTCGTTCCAGTTCGACCAGGACCGCGACTTCGGCAACGACCGCAGGCGCGTCGGCCAGCCGCATCGGGGAGTCCGGGACGCCGCACCGGGTGTAGGTCGGCAGTTCGCCGACGCAGCCGAAGGCGTGCAGCGGCAAGGAGTCGCGGCCGAACCACACCGGGCGGTTCCCTTCCGCCCACGCCGCTGCCGCGTCGACCCGGTCCAGGTGCGCCAGCAGGTGTTCGGGGGCCGGTCCGTGGCTGAACTGCACGAGGAAGCCGGCCGCATCGACCGCCCACCAGTCCCATGTGGCTCCGGGCCGGGGGTGCCGCAGGATCGTCGCCATGCGGGCCACTGTACGGAGGCCGGTGCCGGCGGTCCCCGGGATTCTCTACTGGTTGCCGCCCGCGACGGCGAACAGGATGTAGAGGAACGCGGCGATGACGTGCCCGGCGACCAGGTAGGCGATGAGCCGGATGACCATCCCGCGCGGCATCTTCCGCTCCTGGGTGTCCCGGGGGGCGTTGACGCCGGTCTGCCGGGGGGTCAGCGGGTCGTAGTGCTCCGAATCGGACATGACGGTCCTCTCTTGACGTGCTCCCGGGGCCGGGTGCACGAGGAATGGGCGCGGCACCGGGTGCCGGGCGCGGTCAGCGCCGACGGGTCCCGTCGCCGAGGCACAGCTCGGCGGCGGGGCTCTGCAACAGGGTGTGTACGAAGATCAGCTCGGCGCCCTCCGGCCCGGCGGCGGCGATCCGGTGCGGGGTGAGCGAGTCGAAGTGGGCGCTGTCGCCGGGCCCGAGCTCGTGAGCGGTTTCGCCGAGGGAGAGCCGCAGCCGCCCTTCGAGGACGTACAGCCACTCCTCCCCCGGGTGGACGCGCACCAGGTCGCCCTGGGCGCCGTACGGGACGCGGACGCGCAGCGCCTGCATGGCGCGGCCCGGACCGCCGGCCCGGCGGTACATCCAGCCGTCCGCCTCGGGGCCGTCGAACCGGCCACCGCGTACGATCGCGTCGCGTTCCGGGGGGATCTCGCCGAGGAGTTCGGAGACGGTCGTACCGTAGATCCGGGCGAGGCCGAGAAGTACGGGCAGCGAGGGCTGGCGGTTTCCCGTTTCGAGCCGGGAGAGATGGGCCGGGGAGAGTCCCGCGCGCTGCGCGGCGGCCTCCAGGGTGAGGCCTCGGCTCCGGCGCAGTTCGCGCAGGCGGGGAGCGACGCCGGGGAGGTCGTCGGCCACCCCTCCGTCAGGAGGATTCATACCTCCATTGCGCCACCGACTTTCCTCTGAGGCAAATTTCTTGCCTCAGAGGCAAAACTGTCGGAGACGGGTCAGCGGTTGGCGACCGCCTGCTTCACCAAGGTGCGGCCGAAGTCCCACATCAGGCCGCCCCCACCGTGGGCCTCGTCCATCACCGACTCGAAGGCCGTCACGAACCGGTCGACCTCGGGCTCACCGATGACCAGCGGGGGGATCAGCTTGATCACTTCGAGATGATCCCCGGACACCTGGGTGAGAATCCGGTGCTTCTGCAACAACGGTACGACAACCATCTGCGCGAAGAGTCCCTTGCGGGCGGCCTGGAGCATCGTCCACCGGCCGCGCAGCTTGATCGACGACGGCCGTCCGAACTCGATGCCGATCATCAGCCCGCGCCCGCGCACCTCGTGCAACAGCTCGTACCGGTCGACCAGCGCGGCGAGCCGTGTCCGCAGCAGGTCTCCGGTGCGCCGGGCGTTGGCGACGGTCTCCTCGTCCTCCATCACCGAGAGGACCGCGAGCCCGGCAGCCATGGCCTGGGCGTTCGAGCCGAAGCTCGCCGAGTGGACGAGCACCCGGTCCATGGAGGAGTAGACCTTCTTGAAGATCCAGTCCTTCCCGAGGGTGGCTCCGACCGGCACATAGCCGCCGGAGAGCGCCTTGGCGACGCAGACCAGGTCCGGCTCGACACCCGCCTCGTGCTGGTACGCGTAGAAGTCGCCGGTCCGGCCGAGGCCCGTCTGCACCTCGTCCGCGATCAGCAGCGCCTTGTGCCGGTGCAGGAGTTCCTGGGCCTCGCGCAGAAAGCCGGGCGGCGCCGCGTGCACGCCCTTGCCCTGGATGGGCTCGACGACCAGTGCCGCCACGTCGCCGCGCTTGAGTTCGCGGCGCAGCGCGTCGAGGTCGCCGAGGCCGATGGCGGTGTCCGGGAGCAGCGGGGCGAAGCCGTCGCGGAAGCCGTCCTCGCCGTTGACCGAGAGCGAGCCGGTGGTGAGGCCGTGGAAGGCGTGGGTGCAGTAGAGGACGCGCGGTTTCCCGGTGGCGTACCGGGCGAACTTGAGCGCCGTCTCGACGGCCTCGGTACCGCTGTTGCCGAAGAAGACCCGGTCGAGGTGGGGGCTGTGGGTGAGGAGCTTCTCGGCGAGCAGGCCGGGCAGCGGCTGGCAGTCGAAGCGGGTGAGGTCGGCGAGGGAGGCGTCGAGCACGTCGTGGAGTGCCTTGCGGACGACCGGGTGGTGCCGGCCGAGTCCCATCACGCCGAACCCGGCGAGCATGTCGAGGTAGTCGTCGCCGTCCGCGTCCCAGAAGTAGGCACCCTCGGCCCGTTCGTAGACCTTGTCGAAGCCGATGGTGTGCAGCATGCGCGGCAGCTGGTGGTTGAGGTGGCGCGCGTGCAGTTCGTAGCGTTCGGCGCCGCGCTCGGCGAGCAGCGTCGCGAGATCAAAGCCCTTGCCGGCGCTGTCGGTGTGCGCGGCGCTGTCGGTGTGCGCGGCGCCGGCCGCCCTGTCGTCCTTCATTCCCCGCTCGTCTCCTTCGTCTCTCCGCGCGCAAGTCGTCCTCGTCCCGGTCCGGTGCCGTTGCCGGCGACCGGTACGTGTCGCGGTACCGCCCGAGGTCCCGCCGTCTCCTCGTCCGTACGGCGCTCCGGATCCTCGGGCCGTCCCGCGAGTGCCGCGCCGATGCTGCCCGCGATCTCCACCGGGGTCAGTCCGACGTCGGCGAGCAGCTCGCCGCGTTTGGCGTGGGCGAGGAACTCCTCGGGAATCCCGAAGGTCCGCAGGGTGACGTCCACTCCCGCGTCCCGCAGCGCCTGCCCGACCGCCCAGCCGACGCCTCCGGTACGGCAGTTGTCCTCGACGACGGCGACCAGCCGGTGCCCGGCGGCGAGAGGTGCGAGCTCCTCGTCGAGCGGCCGGACCCAGCGCGGGTCGATGACGGTGCAGCCGATGCCCGCGCCCTTCAGCAGGTCCGCGGCGCCCAGGCAGACCGGGGCCATCACCCCGACCGCCACCAGCAGCACGTCGGGGCGCTCGCCCCGGAGCAGTACGTCCATGGAGCCCACGCGTCCCACGGCCGGGACGGTCTCCCCCACGGATTCCTTGGGGAATCTGACGACGGTGGGTGCGTCGCGGACGTCGACGGCCTCCCGGAGCTGCGCTCTGAGCTGGTCGGCGTCGCGCGGGGCGGCGATCCGCAGTCCGGGCACCACCTGGAGCACCGACAGATCCCACATGCCGTTGTGGGAGGCGCCGTCCGTGCCCGTGATCCCGGCCCGGTCGAGCACGAACGTCACGCCGCTGCGGTGCAGGGCCACGTCCATCAGTACCTGGTCGAAGGCCCGGTTGAGGAAGGTGGCGTAGACGGCGACGACGGGGTGCAGTCCGCCGGCGGCCATGCCCGCGGCCGAGACCGCGGCATGCTGCTCCGCGATGCCCACGTCCACGACCCGGTCGGGGAAGGCCGCTGCGAACTCGGTGAGCCCGACGGGATGGAGCATGGCGGCGGTGAGGGCGACCACGTCGGGGCGCTCCGCACCGATCCGGGCGATCTCCTCGCCGAAGACGGAGGTCCACGAGGGTCCGGTGGGCGCGGTCAGCGGGAGGCAGGTCAGCGGGTCCATCGCCCCCACGGCGTGGAAGCGGTCAGCATCGTCCCGCAGGGCGGGGCTGTAGCCGCGGCCCTTCTCGGTGATGCAGTGGACGAGTACGGGCCCCCGGAAGTGCTTGGCCCGTACGAGGGCGGACTCGACGGCGGCGATGTCGTGGCCGTCGACCGGTCCGACGTACTTGAGGCCGAGGTCCTCGAAGAGCCCCTGCGGGGCGAAGGTGTCCTTGAACCCCTTCTTCGCCCCGTGCAGCGAGCCGTACAACGGCTGTCCGACGACGGGCGTGCGCTCCAGGAGTTCCTTGCACCAGGCCAGAAAGCGTTCGTATCCGTCGGTGGTGCGGAGGGTGGCGAGGTGGTCGGCGAGGCCGCCGACGGTCGGGGAGTACGAGCGGGTGTTGTCGTTCACCACGACGATCAGGGGGCGGTCCTTGGCGGCGGCGATGTTGTTCAGCGCCTCCCACGCCATGCCGCCGGTGAGTGCACCGTCCCCGATGACGGCGACGACGTGGTCCTCCCTGCCGAGCCGTTCGTTGGCCTTGGCCAGGCCGTCCGCCCAGCCGAGGGCGGTGGAGGCGTGCGAGTTCTCGATGACGTCGTGCGCGGACTCGGCGCGGGAGGGATAGCCCGACAGGCCGCCCTTGCTCCGTAGCTTGGAGAAGTCCTGGCGGCCGGTGAGGAGCTTGTGCACATAGCTCTGGTGGCCGGTGTCCCAGAGAATCCGGTCGCGTGGCGAGTCGAAGACCCGGTGCAGGGCGATGGTGAGTTCCACGACCCCGAGGTTCGGACCGAGGTGGCCGCCGCTGCGGGAGACCGCCTGCACGAGGAACGTCCTGATGTCTGCGGCGAGTTCGTCCAGTTGCGGTGCGCCGAGCGGCGCGAGGTCCCGTGGTCCCCCGATGGATTCCAGCAAGGTCACGTACGTGCCCCCTCGTCGGTTCCTGGTCAAGGAAGGGCGCGTCCTCGAACGTGCTGTCCCGCAGCACCGACCGCGGTATCTCGAAGGCGGGCGAGCCGAGCAGTCCGACGTCGTGGCGGAGCGGCCCGTCCACC
>NZ_JBSFVR010000138.1:0-18431 GCF_053592415.1 Streptomyces sp. NPDC002690
GGTTGCCGGAGTCCGGCAACCCGGACCGCCCGCAGACTGCCGTGGACCCGGGGTGTATTCCTGTCTCTGGCTGATGGATGCTGAGGCGGAGGGGGTAGGCCATGACAACGACGCGGGCGAGGGCTCACACCACGGAGGGACAGCCGCACGAGAAGGGCGCGGGCCGGCGATCGACGGGTCGGACGCGGTTCGCGGGCGTGCTGATGATCCTGCTGTCCCTGGTGTCGGCGGCGGGCTGCTACGCGGTGTTCTCCTGGTGGCTGCCCACCGAAGGCGAACGCCTCCAGGACTACCGCGCGGCCCAGTCGTGCTCCTCGCGCACGGTGCGGCAGGGGTCGACGGACTGTCTGAGCACCTTGCGCCTCACCGTGGAGAAGACGGAGAGGAAGCACGGGGGGAAGAGCTATTACTACGAGGCGACCCTGACGGATGAGGACGGCTGGCGGGGAACCGTGCGGGCCGGCGGCGAGGAGGGGCCGCTCCTGGGAGAGCTCGCACCCGGCGACCAGGTCTCGGCCACCGTCTGGCGGGGTGACATCGTGGTGGTCGGCAAGGACGGCGAACGGCAGAACACCCCGCAGGCACCCCGTGACGAGCTCCAGATGAACGCCGCCGCCGGCGGGTTCGCCGCGCTCCTCGCGGCTCAGGCCTTCGTGTTCGGGGCGGTGCGTCTCGCCCGGCCCCGCGCCTACCGGTCCTACCTGTGGTACCCGGACGGCAATACGCTGCTCACCATCAACTTCGGGATCTGCTTCGGGGTGGGTCTGCTCGCGGTGTGGATCGGCACCCCGTCGTGGACCGTGCTCGCCGTCGCCGTACCCCTGGGAGCGATCGCGGCGACGGTGACGCGGTACCGCGCGCGGCAGGGACGGTGAGTGTGCCGCCGGACGTCCGGCGGCACACTCATCACGCCTTATTCCGTGGGCTCGACCCCGGCCCGCAGCAGGCCGAAGGTGTACGCGTCCTCCAGCGCCTGCCAGGACGCGGCGATGACGTTCTCCGCGACCCCGACGGTCGACCATTCGCCGGTTCCGTCGCCGGTGGTGATCAGTACCCGGGTGGTGGACTCGGTGCCGGTACGCCCCTCCAGGATGCGGACCTTGTAGTCGACCAGTTCCAGCTTGGCGAGCTGCGGGTAGATCCGCTCCAGGGCCACCCGGAGCGCCCGGTCCAGGGCGTTGACGGGGCCGTTGCCCTCGGCGGTGGCGACGATCCGCTCGCCCTTGGCCCAGAGCTTCACGGTCGCCTCGTTGGCATGCACGCCGTCGGGGCGGTCCTCGACGATGGCCCGCCACGACTCGGTGCGGAAGTAGCGGGGCGGGGTGCCCGCGACCTCGCCGCGGAGCAGCAGCTCGAAGGAGGCGTCGGCCGCCTCGTAGGTGTAGCCGCGGAGTTCGCGCTCCTTGACCCGCTCGACGACCCGGCCGACCAGCTCGCGGTCGCCACCGAGGTCGATGCCGAGCTCTTTGCCCTTCAGTTCGATGGAGGCACGCCCCGCCATGTCGGAGACGAGCATCCGCATGCTGTTGCCGACGAGCGCGGGGTCGATGTGCTGGTAGAGGTCGGGGTCGACCTTGATCGCGGAGGCGTGCAGCCCGGCCTTGTGGGCGAAGGCCGAAACTCCCACGTACGGCTGGTGCGTGGAGGGGGTCAGGTTGACGACCTCGGCGATGGCGTGGGAGATGCGGGTCATCTCGCCGAGCGCGCCCTCGGGGAGCACCGTCCTGCCGTACTTCAGTTCCAGGGCGGCGACGACCGGGAAGAGGTTGGCGTTGCCGACGCGTTCGCCGTAGCCGTTGGCGGTGCACTGGACGTGGGTGGCACCCGCGTCGACGGCCGCCAGGGTGTTGGCGACGGCGCAGCCGGTGTCGTCCTGGGCGTGGATGCCGAGCCGGGCGCCGGTGTCGGCGAGCACGGTGGAGACGACGGCCTGGACCTGGGCGGGGAGCATCCCGCCGTTGGTGTCGCAGAGGATGACGACGTCGGCACCGGCCTCGGAGGCGGCGCGGACGACGGACTTCGCGTACTCGGCGTTGGCGCGGTACCCGTCGAAGAAGTGCTCGCAGTCGACGAAGACCCGCCGGCCCTGCTCGCGCAGGTACGAGACGGTGTCGCGGACCATCTCCAGGTTCTCGTCCAGGGTGGTGCGCAGGGCGAGTTCGACGTGCCGGTCGTGCGACTTGGCGACCAGCGTGATCACCGGGGCGCCGGAGTCGAGCAGCGCCTTGACCTGCGGGTCCTCGGCGGCCTTGCCACCGGCCCTGCGGGTCGCGCCGAACGCGACGAGCTGGGCGTTGGCGAAGGTGATCTCCTGCTGGGCGCGGGCGAAGAACTCGGTGTCCCGGGGGTTGGCGCCGGGCCAGCCGCCCTCGATGAATCCGACGCCGAAGTCGTCCAGGTGCCGGGCGATGGTCAGCTTGTCGGCGACCGTCAGGTTGATGCCTTCACGCTGTGCACCGTCGCGCAGAGTGGTGTCGAAGACATGGAAGCTGTCGTCGGTGGCGGTGGCCTTAGTGGTCATGCTGATGCGACTCCTGTCGGATGAGTGGATCCGGACTATCGGGCTCCACTTGCCCCCATCATCCCGCGCACGCCGCCCCGGCCTGGGTGGGGGCCGGAAAACGAAAAAACCCCTCGCGGGTGCGAGAGGTCTGCGCGCGGGTCTGGGGCACGATGAGCGTGCCGTACATGGTGGTACGGGACGTCACTGCGGACCGGCGCGCCTGCTGCCAATAATCGTGGACAACGAGGACACGGGAGCAGTTTGGCACAGCACCGCCCCCGTGACGGGCCCGTCTCAGAATGCGGTCGTGACACTCGTCTCGCCCGGGGCCCGCCCCGGGGCGTCTCCGGCCGCCTCTCCCGCGCCGATCCGGTGCAGGTCCAGGTCGCGCGTCTCCCGCATGGACAGGTAGACGACGAGCGAGACGGCCGCGCAGCCGGCCACGTACCAGAAGTACCCGGACTCCACGCCCGCGTCCTTGAACCAGAGCGCGATGTACTCGGCCGTCCCCCCGAAGAGCGCGTTGGCCACGGCGTACGGGAGCGCCACCCCGAGCGCGCGGATGCCGGTCGGGAAGAGCTCGGCCTTCACGCAGGCGTTGATGGAGGTGTAGCCGGTGACGACGACGAGGGCCAGCAGCGAGAGGCCGAGGGCGGGCCAGAACGTCCCGGCGTGCTTGAGCATCATCATGACCGGCACCGTCAGGAAGGTGGACCCGACGGCGAACCCGATGAGCAGCGGGCGCCGCCCGATCCGGTCGGAGAGCAGCCCGGCGAGCGGCTGGAGGCACATGAAGACGAAGAGCGCGCAGAAGCTGACGAGGGTGGCGGTGGACTTCTCCATCCCGGCGCTCTTGGAGAGGAATTTCGTCAGATACGTGGTGTAC
The DNA here is from genome assembly GCF_053592415.1 of Streptomyces sp. NPDC002690. Classification (NCBI taxonomy): domain Bacteria; kingdom Bacillati; phylum Actinomycetota; class Actinomycetes; order Kitasatosporales; family Streptomycetaceae; genus Streptomyces; species Streptomyces sp. NPDC002690. Next base: position 3,390 of record NZ_JBSFVR010000138.1, read on the forward strand.
GTGTAGTACGCGACGGTGCCGCCCATGGTCAGCGCGACGACGAGGAACGCCTCGCGCCGGTGCGCCCAGAGGGCCTTGAGGGTGCCCCGGTCGGCGTCCTCGGCGGCGCCGGACTCCGCGTAGACCTCGGTCTCCAGCATGGTGCGGCGCAGGTAGAAGACGACGGCCGCGCCGAGCGCCCCGACCACGAACGGCACCCGCCAGCCCCAGTCGTGCAGGGCGTCGTCGGAGAGGGTGTGCTGGAGGAGGATGAGGAGCCCGAGTCCGATCAGCTGGCCGGCCGTCATCGACACGTATTGGAAGCTGGAGGCGAACCCGCGCCGGTCGGGCCGCGAGGCCTCGGTGAGGTACGTGGCGCTGGCCGCGTACTCGCCGCCCACCGACAGGCCCTGGAGCAGCCGGGCCACCATGAGCACGGCCACCCCTCCGTACCCGGCGACCGCGTAGGTCGGGGCGGCGGCGATGAGGATCGCGGAGGCCGACATCAGCGAGACGGTGAGGGTCAGCGCGGCCTTGCGGCCCCTGCGGTCGCCGATCCTCCCGAGGAGCCAGCCGCCGACCGGCCGCATGAAGAACCCCACGGCGAAGATGCCCATGGTGTTCATGAGGTTCGCGGTCCCGTTGCCCTCGGGGAAGAAGGCGTCCGCGAAGTAGACCGCGAACGTCGCGTACACGAACCAGTCGAACCACTCGACCATGTTCCCGGCCGAACCGACCCAGATCCTCTTCCACTGCTCTCGTCCCATGGTCGGCCACCGTGCCGCACGCCCGGGAGCGCGGACAAGGGAGCGGAGGGGAACGATCCGGTTTACTTGCGTACGTTGCGTACACCGGCGGAGCGGTCCGGCTCCGGGGGCGAGAGGCACGAACCGTCGGCGATGTTCGGCGATGGTCGGCGATCGCACCCAACGGCGCTGCCCGGTGGGCGGGTTGGCCCGCACCTCCGCGATTCCACCGCAGCGGCCCGGGGTAGAGCCCCTCATGGCCACGAGCACACCCCCGACCGACCGCGCCCCGACCGACCGCACCCCGGCCGTCACGGTCCGGGTCTGCGCCGCGATCGTCGAGAGCGGGGAGATCTGCCTCATCCGCCGTACCCGCCCCGGCGGGGAGCAGCACTCCCTGCCCGGCGGCCTCCTCGACCCGGACGAACAGGTGCCGGACGCGCTCGCCCGGGAGCTCCGCGAGGAGCTCGACCTCGACGTCGGGGTGCTGCCCGATCCGCCCCGGCTGCTCTGGGCCCAGGATCAGATCACTACGCGGCCCGGCCGTCCCGGTACGTTCCGCCGGCTCCACCTGATCCACTCCCTGGTGCTTCCCCGCCGCGTCCGGGACTCCCTGCCGGACACCGAGCAGGACGCCGAGTACCCGACCAGCGTGGTGTGGGTCCCCCTGGCGAAGGCGGCGGACCTACACCTCTATCCCGCCGTGGCCGAGGTGCTCAGCCTGCTGCTGACGGCCTCCGGCCCACCCCGCCCCGTACTGCTGCCGCCGATCACCGACCGGACGTACCGCTGGCGCTGATGCGACGGCCGGAACGCCGACGGGCCCCCGCCCGGAAAATGGCGGGGGCCCGGAACGCGAGTAAGGGACTCACTCGTCGTCGGTGATCAGCGGGTCCTTGGGGCCGGTCTTGTCGCGCAGGTTCCTGCGCGCGTCGCCCACGGCGTCCTTCGCGGCACCCTTGGCCTGGTCGGCCTTGCCTTCGGCCACCTTGCCGCGGTTGCCGGTCATCTTGCCCATGGCTTCCTTGGCCTTGCCCTTGACCTTGTCCTTGCTTCCCTCAGTCACGGGGCCTCCTCGGACGGACGAACCTTGCACTGCCAACGTAGGTCACCCCGGCAGTGCCTGCAGGACGGCGCCTGCCCGGCCCAGCCCCGGTGAAACGGGGGGCGGGCCGGACGACCGCTACCGGGCCCCCGCGCCACGCCGCACAGTAGGGTCGGCCCGGTGATCGAGACCATCGTCTTCGACGTCGGCGAAACGCTGACCAACGACAACCGGTACTGGGGCTCCTGGGCCGACTGGCTGGACGTCCCCCGGCACACGATGAGCGCCCTGGTCGGAGCGGTGGTGACCCAGGGCCGCGACAACTCCGACGCGCTGCGCCTCGTCCGCCCCGGCATCGACGTCGAGGCCGAGTGGCGGGCCCGCGAGGCGGCGGGCCGGGGCGAGTACCTGGACGAGTCGGACCTCTATCCGGACGTGCGGCCGACCCTGGGCCGGCTCCGCGAGCTCGGCGTCCGCGTGATCGTCGCGGGGAACCAGACGGCCCGCGCCGGAGAGTTGCTGCGAGCGCTGGAGCTGCCCGCCGATCTCGTCGTGATGTCCGAGGAGTGGGGCGCCGCCAAGCCGGACCCCGCCTTCTTCGCCCGCGTCCTCGGCGTCTCCGGCACCCGTTCCGAGCACACCCTGTACGTCGGCGACCACCCGGTCAACGACGTGTTCCCGGCCCACGCGGCGGGCCTGCGCACCGCGCACCTGCGGCGCGGCCCGTGGGGCCACTGGTGGGCCGACGACCCGGCCGTCCGCGCCACGGCTGACTGGTCGGTCGACTCGCTGGGTGAGGTGGCGGAGCTGGTGCGGGGGGAGCGGGAGTAGAAGCGGGAAAGCGGGTACGGCACCGCCTGGGCCGACCGCGCGCCATCGGCCGGCGAATCGCCCGCAGATCGAGAGAACGGTGGCCGATGCCGCGCGTCCATGGCCGCGCGCTCCAGGTACTTGCCCGTCGTTCAGCCGGATGCCTCTCGCCGAGCCGCGCGGGCCGGTGCCGCACGTCTGGCGTCACTCGTCCAGCTCGATGACGAAATCCACCACGGTCACCTGACGCACGCCCCGTTCGCACCCCGTGCGCAGCCCGAAGGCCGCGCCCGGCAGGACCCGGGCGCGGCCTTCGTACGTGGTACGCGGTGGAACACAAGCGGCCGTCAGTCGCCCAGCGGGTGCATCCAGCCGTGGGCGTCCTCGGCGATGCCGCGCTGGATGTCCAGCAGGCGCTCGCGGAGCTTCAAGGTGATCTCGCCGGGGTTGCCGTCGCCCTGGACCCACTCCGCGCCGGCCGACTTCACGGTGCCGACGGGGGTGATCACGGCGGCGGTGCCGCAGGCGAAGACCTCCTTGAGGGTGCCGTTCGCGCTGTCCTCGCGCCACTGGTCGATGGAGACCCGACCCTCCTCGGAGGTGTAGCCGAGGTCGCGGGCGACGGTGAGGAGGGAGTCACGGGTGACGCCGGCGAGCAGCGAGCCGGTGAGGGCGGGGGTGACGATGTGGTTGTCGTACACGAAGTAGAGGTTCATCCCGCCGAGCTCCTCGACCCACTTGTGCTCCACGGCGTCGAGGTAGGCGACCTGGTCGCAGCCCTTGGCGGTGGCCTCGGCCTGGGCGAGCAGGGACGCGGCGTAGTTGCCGCCGGTCTTGGCGTCGCCCATGCCGCCCGGGACGGCGCGGACGCGGTCCTCGGAGAGCCAGATGGAGACCGGCTTCACGCCGCCGGCGAAGTAGGCGCCGGCCGGGGAGCCGATGACGAGGAAGAGGTACTCGTTGGCGGGCTTCACGCCGAGGCCGACCTCGGTGGCGATCATGAACGGGCGAAGGTAGAAGGACTCCTCGCCGCCGTGCGCCGGGACCCACGCCTTGTCCTGCTGGACCAGCACGTCACAGGCCTCGATGAAGGTCTCCACCGGCAGCTCGGGCATGCCCAGTCGGTGCGCGGAGCGCTGGAAGCGCTTGGCGTTGGCCTCGGGGCGGAAGGTGGCGACGGTGCCGTCGGGCTGCCGGTACGCCTTCAGCCCCTCGAAGATCTCCTGGGCGTAGTGCAGGACCATCGTCGCCGGGTCGAGGGAGAGCGGGGCGTACGGGACGAGCTGAGCGTCGTGCCAGCCGCGGCCCTCGGTCCACCGGATGGTGACCATGTGGTCGGAGAAGTGGCGGCCGAATCCGGGGGCGGAGAGGATCGCCTCGCGCTCCGCGTCGGACAGCGGGGACGAGGTGGGCTTGAGCTCGATCGTGGGCGTCGTCATGAGTGCGTGTCCTTCACCGTATCTGTGTGTGAGGGACCGTGCTCCCGCCCGCTCCCGCCCGCAAGTGCGAACAAGTGCGAGGACGTCCGAGCATTGCCGCGAGACGCGGCCCCACGTTCGATTATCGCTCGTGGAAGGCCGGGCACGAAATGGCGTGGTTCACGGTCCCGGGGTCGATGGTGGCACCCGGGGCCGCACGCGAAGAAGCCGCCGGGTGCCTTTGCGACCCGGCGGCTTCTGGAGAGTCGTCGGGTCAGCCCGCTACGCGTACCGCGAGCGCGTCGCCGATCTCGTCGGTGGTGCGGGTGGCCCCGTCGCGCTCCGCGAGGTCGGCGGAGACGGCTGCCTCGATGCGTACGGCCTCGGTGTCGTAGCCGAGGTGGCGCAGCAGGAGGGCGACGGAGAGGATCGTGGCCGTGGGGTCGGCCTTGCCCTGGCCGGCGATGTCGGGGGCCGAACCGTGGACCGGCTCGAACATCGACGGGAAGGCGCCGGTCGGGTTGATGTTGCCGGAGGCGGCCAGGCCGATTCCACCGGTGACGGCGGCGGCGAGGTCGGTGAGGATGTCGCCGAAGAGGTTGTCGGTGACGATGACGTCGAAGCGCTCCGGCTGCGTGACGAAGAAGATCGTCGCCGCGTCGACGTGCAGGTAGTCGGTGGTGACCTGGGGGTACTCGGCCGCGACCTTGTCGAAGGTGTTCTTCCACAGGTGCCCGGCGAAGACGAGGACGTTGTTCTTGTGGACCAGCGTCAGCTTCTTGCGGGGGCGGGCGGCGGCGCGGTCGAAGGCGTCGCGGATCACGCGCTCGACACCGTACGCGGTGTTGACGCTGACCTCGGTGGCGACCTCGGCGGGCGTACCGGTGCGCAGCGAACCGCCGTTGCCGGTGTACGGGCCCTCGGTGCCCTCGCGCACGACGACGAAGTCGATGTCGGGGCGGCCGGCCAGCGGGGTCGCCGTGTTCGGGAAGAGCTTCGACGGCCGCAGGTTGATGAAGTGGTCGAAGGCGAAGCGCAGCTTCAGCAGGAGCCCGCGCTCCAGCACGCCGGACGGGACCGAGGGGTCACCGATCGCGCCGAGCAGGATGGCGTCGTGGCCCTTGAGGGATTCGAGCTCCGCGTCCGGGAGGGTTTCACCCGTACGGTGCCAGCGCTGGGCTCCAAGGTCGTACTCCTTGGTCTCCAGCTTCACATCCTGCGGGAGGACGGCGTTGAGGACCTTCAGGCCCTGGGCAACGACTTCCTGGCCGATTCCGTCACCGGGGATCACTGCGAGATTGATGCTGCGAGACATGACCGCACTTTAGCCCTGCGTCCCACCCCATGACACCGGCCGTCCACTATACGGACACATGGTGAGCTGTACGCGTGCCGTTCACCTCACGGACGGGATCGGGTCACTCCGGAAGTAGATGTTCTGGCCATGGACATCCCTCGCTTCGGCATCCCCGAGAAGCTCGCCGCCCGCATGAGCATGGCGGAGCAGCACGAGTACCTCCGCACCAAGCTGACGCGCCGCGGCGTGCTGCGTACGAGCGTGGCGACCGCCGCCGTCGCCGGTGCGGGCATGGGTACCGGCCTCCTCACGGCCTCCCCCGCCGCGGCCAGCTCCTCCAAGAGCTCCCCGACGGTGCTCACCTCGCGCTCCACCACGCAGGTGGACGGCTCGCTGGTGGCCCCGTTCGGCCGGCACCTCGCGTACGGCGCCGACCCGAAGACGCAGATGAGCGTCTCGTGGCAGGTCCCCTTCGCCGTGAAGCGCCCGTACATCCGCATCGGCCTCAAGCCGTGGTCGCTGAGCCGCCGCATCGACGCCGAGGTACGCCACCTCACCACGCCGACGCTGAACAACGGCGCGATCGCCGCCGCCGAGCAGTTCTACGTGCACGCGAGCCTGGAGCGCCTGCAGCCCGGCACGACGTACTACTACGGCGTCGGCCACGACGGCTTCGACCCGGCGGACACCCGCAACCTGGGCACGCTCGGTACGTTCACCACCGCCCCCTCGCGCGCCGAGAACTTCACCTTCACGGCCTTCGGCGACCAGGGCGTCAGCTACCACGCCCTCGGCAACGACCAGCTGCTGCTCGGCCAGAACCCGGCCTTCCACCTGCACGCGGGCGACATCTGCTACGCCGACCCGTCGGGTTCCGGCCAGGAGACCGACGTCTACGACGCGCGCACCTGGGACCAGTTCCTCGCCCAGACGGAGACGGTCGCGAAGACGGTGCCGTGGATGGTGACGACCGGCAACCACGACATGGAGGCCTGGTACTCCCCCGACGGCTACGGCGGCCAGAACGCCCGCTGGACACTGCCGGACAACGGCCCCGACCCGGTGGGCCTGCCCGGCGTGTACTCGTTCGTCCACGGCAACGTGGCCGTCGTCGCGCTGGACGCCAACGACGTCTCGAACGAGATCCCGGCGAACCTCGGCATCAGCGGCGGCAAGCAGACGAAGTGGCTGGACCGCCGCCTCGGCGAGCTGCGCGCCCGCAAGGACGTCGACTTCGTCGTGGTCTTCTTCCACCACTGCGCCTTCTCGACCACCAACGCGCACGCCTCCGAGGGCGGGGTCCGCGAGGCGTGGGTACCGCTGTTCGAGAAGCACCAGGTGGACCTGGTCATCAACGGCCACAACCACGTGTACGAGCGCACCGACGCCCTGAAGAAGAACGCGGTCTCCCGCAAGGTGCCGATCGGCGAGCGCACGGACCCGACCCGCGACGGCATCGTGTACGTCACGGCCGGCGGCGCGGGCAAGTCGCTCTACAACTTCCCCGCCCCCGACACGTACGAGGGACACGTCCACGACCAGGAGAGCGTGGACACGTACTACGTGGCCAAGGGCGGCGTCCACGCGGCCGAGACCGTGGAGTGGTCCCGCGTGCGCTACACCGGCTACTCGTTCCTCGCGGTGGAGGTCTCGGTCGGCCAGCACCCGAAGATGAAGGTCACCGCCCTCGCCGAGTCGGGTGCGCGCATCGACCACTTCGAGGTCAGCCGCGGCTGATCCGGCACGGTCACCGGGTCCGGGGGGCTCCCGTCCGTCCGTCCTGCGGGGCGGCGGAGGGGAGCCTTCGTGCCTGTCGGGGCTCAGTGGCCGGTGGCCCCGCCGTTGTCGCGGCGGTCCAGGGCGCGCTGGAGGGCCGCGGCGGCGTTGTCGCGCTCGGCTTCGGTGGGGCGGGGGGTGTGACGGACGCGGCGGCGGACGGTGGTCTCTGCCATGGGGGAACGCCTCCTGAGAATCACGGATGTCACGGGTATCGATGTGTCACGGATATCGGGGGCACGACCGGCCGCCGCGGGGAACGCGTGGGCCGGGGCCGGACCCGGTCGCGCTGGGGACGGCGGGTGACGCGCTGCCGCCGGCCGCGGAAGGAGCCGGGTGAACAGGGTGAGAAACGCCGGAAGGTGCGGGAGCGGACGCCGCAGGGGTGGCCTGCATCGGGCGTGCCCGCTCACCACCAGTCGCTGGTAGAAGCGAATCGTTCGGCTCCTACAAAACTAGGACACCCGGGGCGCCCTGTCTCCACAATTACTCGGACTTCCTACTATCTGAGACGACCCGGTCCACGTCCGCACCCGCACTCCACCCGCGCACGCCCGGCCCACGCGGGATTTTTCCTGTTCAGAGGTGCCGGACAGCCGACCGGACAGCCGAGCCGCAGAGGCGACCGCCACTTTGGCCGGGTGCGTCTTCGCGGGACATGTCCGGCATGATCAACCCGCCCGGCCCTGGACGACCGACCCGACCCCGAAGCCCGGCCGCCGCTCCACACTCCCAGCCCCCTGCCCCGGCTCCCGGCTCCCGGCCCCCGGCTCCCGGGGAAACGGACCGGGCCGGTGGGACGGGCGCGACCGTGCGCCCGTCCCACCGGCCCGGAGACTTGGAGACCTGGAGACCTGGAGACCTGGAGGTTCTCTACTTCTTGACGTACTTCGCGAACTCCGGCACCACGTTGTCGATGGCGTAGGAGGTCGAGAGGATCGAGTCGGTGGCGAACGCCTGGCTCAGACCGTCCTGGTCGAAGACCATCGCGTGGCCGTCGGCCACCGCGGGGATCTTCTTGTACAGGGCGTCGGAGGCGACCTGGGCGGGCGTGACGCCGATGGGCGCCATCACGAGCAGGTCGGCGTCGAACTGGTCGAGGTTCTCCTCGGAGACGCTGACCGAGAACGCGTCACCGGCCTGCTTCTCGATGACCGGGTTGTTCTTGAAGCCGAGCCGCTCGACGAAGTCGACGCGACCGGTGCCCGAGACGTACGCACCCCAGCCGACCGAGGTCTTGGAGGCGAGGGTGACCGTCTTGTCCTTGAACTCGGGGTGCGCCTTCGCCGCGGCGGCGAACTTGTCCTCGACGCCCTTGATCAGCTTGTCGCCCTCGGCCTTCTTGCCCAGCGCGGTGGAGACCATCTGGGTCTGCTGCTCCCAGGACAGCTTGTACTGGTCACCGCCCTTCGGGACGCCGATGACCGGGGCGATCTTGCTGAGGGTGTCGTAACGGGTCTGGTCACCGCTGGACTTGGTGTCGAGGATCAGGTCGGGCTTGAGGGCCGCGATCTTCTCGTACTCCGGCTCCATGGTGCCGATCTTCTCGGGGCTCTTGGTGTAGAGCCCCTTGGCCCACGGGCCGACACCGTCGCCGCCGAAGGCCAGCCAGTCGCTCTCGCCGACCGGCTGCACGCCGAGGGCGAGCGCGGTCTCCGCGTCGCCCCAGCCGAGTGCGACGACCCGCTTGGGCTGCTCCTTCACCGTGATGGAGCCGAACTTGGTGTCGACGGACACCGGGAAGGCGCCGGTGGAGGCGGAGGCGGCCGACGAAGCGTCCTTGGCGGAGTCGCCGGAGTCGTCGGAGGAGCAGCCGGCCGCGCCGATCAGCACGGCGGCGAGCGGAAGCGCCAGCAGGCCGAGTGAGGCACGGGAGCGGGTGGGGGTACCGGAACGACGGGCAAGGGGGTTCCGGAGACGCACGTTCTTCATGCCATGAGGTTAGCCTAACCTTAATTTGCGCCATCCACGAGGGGGGCGATAAGCGCAATTCGCCCCCCTTCAGGGCGAGTTGGGCTCCCGCAGGCTTCGGGCCCGGGCCGCGCTCAGGCGGCGGGCGCGTCCTGACGAGCGGCGGCCGGCACGTGGTGGCGGCCGATCGGCACGATCATCGGGGTGCCGGAGGCCGGGTCGGGGACGACCGAGCAGCGCATCCGGAAGACCTCGGTGACCAGTTCCGCGGTCACGATCTCGGTGGGGCGGCCCTCGGCGACGATCCGGCCGTCCTTCATCGCGACCAGGTGATCGGCGTAGCGGCAGGCGAGGTTCAGGTCGTGCAGCACGGCGACCATCGTCACCCCGCGCTCGCGGTTGAGGTCGGTGAGCAGGTCGAGGACGTCCAGCTGGTGGCTGATGTCGAGATAGGTGGTCGGCTCGTCGAGCAGCAGTACGTCGGTGTGCTGGGCGATCGCCATGGCGATCCAGACGCGCTGGCGCTGGCCGCCGGAGAGCTCGTCGACCGGGCGCTCGGCGAGTTCCAGTACGTCGGTGGCGACCAGCGCCTCGGCGACCGCCGCGTCGTCCTCGGCGGTCCAGGAACGCAGCCAGCCCTGGCGCGGATAGCGGCCCCGGCCGACCAGGTCGGCCACGGTGATGCCCTCGGGGGCCACCGGGGTCTGCGGGAGGATGCCGAGGATGCCGGCGACCGACTTGGTCGGCATCGACCGGATGTCCTTCCCGTCCAGCAGGACCGTTCCCGCCGAGGGGGCGAGGAGCCGGGCCAGGGACCGCAGCAGGGTGGACTTGCCGCAGGCGTTGGGGCCCACGATCATCGTCACGCCGCCCGGCGGGATGTCGATGTCGAGGTCCTTGACGATGTCCCGGCTGCCGTATCCGAGGCGCAGTCCGCGCGCTCCCAGGCTGTGTTCCGCGCTCACGCGGCACCTCTTTCCCGATTGTCCAGGTGGTCCTGCTTGCGCGGACGGTGGTGGCGGTCGGACGGCGGGCGGATCATCCGCCCTGTCCCGAACGGTTGGCACGGATCAGCAGCCACATCAGGTACGGGGCGCCGATCATGCTGGTGACGACGCCCACCGGGAGCTGTCCGGAGGCGCCCACCGGCAGTTCGACGAGGTCCAGCACGTGCTGTGCGACGAAGTCGGCGACCAGCACCAGCAGAGCGCCGGTCAGCCCGGAGGCGACCAGCGAGGCGCCCCGCCCGGGGGCCAGCCAGCGGGCGACGGGCGCGGACACGAAGGCGACGAAGCCGACCGGTCCGGCGGCGGCGGTCGCCACCCCGGCGAGGGCGACGGCGCAGCAGAGCAGTTGGAGCCGGCCCCGCTCGGTCCGGGCGCCCAGGCCTGCGGCGGTGTCGTCGCCGAGTTGCAGCACCGGCATCTGCCGGGCCGCTAGGAAGAGCAGCGGCAGCAGGACGACGAGTGCCCAGGCCAGGGGTTGCAGCAGGTCCCAGGAACGGCCGTTGAGACTGCCGGTGAGCCAGAGCAGCGCCGACTGCGCCTCGGTGACCTCGGAGCGGGTCATCAGGTACGAGACCACGCTGGACAGCCCGGCGCCGATCCCGATGCCGACGAGGACGAGCCGGGCGCCGGTCACTCCGCGGCGCCAGGCGAGCGCGTAGATCAGCGCGGCGGTGAGCAGCGCTCCGGCCAGCGCGAAGACGGAGAGCAGCACCCCGCTGACCGCGAAGAGCGAGGAGGCGAGCACCGCGGCGACGGAGGCTCCCGAGCTGATGCCGATGACGTCGGGGCTGGCCAGCGGGTTGCGCAGCAGGCTCTGGAAGACCGCGCCGGAGAGCCCGAAGGCGACCCCGACCAGGATGGCCATCAGGGCGCGGGGCATCCGCAGCTCGCCGACGATGAACCAGGTGGCGGGGTCGGCGCGCCCGGTGAGGGCGGCGAACACGTCGGAGAGCGGTATCGCCATGTCCCCGTACGCCAGCGAACCGCAGAGGGCGGCGACGGTCGCGACGGCGAGGACCACGCAGACCGCGAGGTAGCGGGCGCGGCCGTTGCGGCGCACCCGGACGACCTCGCGCACCGCTTCGGGGGCGGCGGACACGGACGGGGTGGCGGCGGGGGCGGTCACAGTTCCACCAGCTTCCGTCGGCGGACCAGGATCACGAAGGGGATGCAGCCGATGACGGCGGTGACGATGCCGACCTGCACCTCGGCGGGCCGGGCGACCAGGCGGCCGACGATGTCGGCGACGAGCAGCAGGATCGGGGCGAGGACCGCGCTGTAGGCGAGGACCCAGCGGTGGTCGGGGCCGGTGATCAGCCGGGCGGCGTGCGGGACGACCAGCCCGACGAAGCCGATGGGTCCGGCGATCGCGGTGGCCGCGCCGCAGAGCAGGACCACGGCGAGGGCTGCGGCGGCGCGAGCCACGCCCACCCGCTGTCCGAGGCCCCGGGCCACGTCGTCGCCGAGGGCGAGGGCGTTGAGCTGGGGGCCGAGGGCGAGGGCGAGGAGGGTGCCGGCCACGATGAAGGGGAGTACCTGCCAGAGCGCGTCGGTCTCCCGTCCGGAGAGCGAGCCGACCTGCCAGAAGCGGAACTGGTCGAAGGTCTTGCTGTCGGTCAGCAGTACCGCGGTGGTGAGCGAGCCGAGGAAGGCGGTGGTGGCGGCCCCGGCGAGCGCCAGTTTGACCGGGGTGGCGCCCTCCCTGCCGATCGAGCCGACCCCGTAGACGAAGAGGGCGGCGAGCAGCGCGCCACCGAAGCCGAACCAGATGTACTGCCCGGGGGCGGTGAGGCCGAGAACGCCCATGGCGAGGACCACGGAGACGGACGCTCCGGCGTTGACGCCGAGCAGGCCGGGATCGGCCAGGGGGTTACGGGTGACACCCTGCATGAGCGCTCCGGCGAGGCCGAGGGCGACTCCGGCGAGGATTCCGGCGCAGGTGCGCGGGATGCGGACCGTCCGGACGATGACGTCGGTGCGCCGGGCGTCGTCGGGGCTGACCAGTCCGTGCCACACGTCGGCGAGGGGTACGTGCCCCGATCCGACGGCGAGGCTGACCGCGGCGATCACGACGAGGGCCACCAGCCCGGCCACCAGGCCTGCGGCGAGTGCGGGGCGGGAGCCCTTGCGGCGGACGCCACCGGCCGGCGGTGCGGTGCGCGCCGCGGGCAGGGTGGCGGAGGCCGGGGTCACCGGGCACCTGTCGCGGTGGCCGGTATCGCGTCCGGCATCGTTCGCTCCTCAACGGGCTCCGCGGAGAGCCGGTAACCGGTTCCACGCAGGGGGAATGCCCGCCAGGAGATAACCCGAGGGCCTACAGTAAGGTGACCCTAACATTGTACGGGTGTGCGGAAAAAACCGGTCCGAGTAGGAATGATCCACGGATCGACCGTCCAGATCCAGCCACCCAGGCGTGCCGACGAGGATCGGCGCGTACCGCCAGGTCACCTGCCAGGAAGTCCGTCTTGCACCCCAGCACCGCAGCGCCCGCCGTCGTACCGTCCACCACCCCGCTCCCCCGCGACGGCTGGGTGGAACTCACCGCCCCCGATGAACTGACCGAACTCCTCGGCGCCCCGCACCCGATCGTCATCGAGAAGGTCCACGACAGACTGACGGAGGAGGACCTCCGGCTCATCGGCCAGTCCCCGCTCTGCACGATCGCCACCTCGGACGCGGCGGGCAACTGCGACGCCTCACCGAAGGGCGGGGAGCCGGGCTTCACGCTCGTCCTGGACGAGCGCACCCTCGCGCTGCCGGACCTGCCGGGCAACCGCCGCTCGGACGGCTTCCGCAACATCCTGCAGAACCCGCACGTGGGCCTGCTCTACTTCATACCCGGCGTCATGGACGTACTGCGGGTCAACGGCCGCGCCCGGGTCCTGCGGGACGCGCCGTTCTTCGGTGAACTGGCGGACGCGAAGGGCGCCCGGCCGCAGCTCGCGCTGCTGGTCGAGATCGACGAGATCTTCCGGCACTGCCCGGCGTCCCTGCGCCGCTCGGGAGTCTGGAAGCCGGAATCGTGGGGCACCGGCGCGCCGGCCACGATTCCCGGGCAGCGCGGCTGAGGCGACCGGGACCGGGGCGGTCTCCGGACACGCCGGGCCCTCAGGGCCTGTATCGAGGTCCGGTCAAGGTCCGGTCAGACCGGGGCGGAACCGCCCTCGGCCACCGCTCGCCGGCGCTCGTAGTGACGGGCGGCGCGGGCGCGGTTCCCGCACGACGGCTTGCACCACTCCTGCCGCCCGTGGCTCTTGACGAAGTAGCGCACGCAGCGGGGCGCGGTGCAGGAATGCAGTTCCGGGCGCTGCGGGCCGCTGAGGAAGTCGATGGCGGCGCGGGCCAGAGCCGCGACGAGCCGTACGCCCGGATCGTCCTCGGCCGACAGCAGCCGGGCGACGGGGACTCCGCCGGCGGGCCAGTCCAACTGCGGGGCGACCGGCTCCAAGGCCGCCGCCGCGTTGAGCCGGGCGACCGCCCGGTCGACCGGCATCAGGCGGTGGGCGTCCGCCGGACTGGGGGGAGCGGGACGGACGGCCCTGGCGAACAGGGCCCGGACCGCTTCACGGACCTCGACGATCCGCAGCCTGAGCTCTCCGTCCGCCGCGAACTCCGCCGGGACCCGGCCGGCCAGCAGCTCCCCGCACTCCTGGATCCAACGGGTCGTCCCCGGGACGGTGGCGAGGTCGTCGGCGATGCCGCCTTCTCCGTCGTGACGGATCGTGCTCGCCAGTTCCAGTGCCAGCCAACGCTCCACGAGGCGTCTCCTTCCAGTTCCAGCCCTGCGCCCGGTCGTCGGCCTCCATCCTCACACCCCACCACCTCTAACGGAAAATCAAAAACTACCGTTAGAGTCTGCGGCGGGTGGTGACACCTGGCCGACGCCACCGTGTCGCCCGGGCGACGACACCCGGGCGACGCGTGCAGTGTCGCCGCACGGGTCGGTGGCCGCAGCCGCCGCGACCGAGGGAGACGACGGAATGACCCTGTTGCTCGCACAGATCAGTGACCTGCACCTCGACGGCGGCGAGCGGGCGACCCGGCGCGCCGTCCGCGTCATGGACCACCTGCGGGCCCTGCCCCGGCCGGTCGACGCCCTTCTGGTCACCGGGGACATCGCCGACCACGGCGACGAGGCCGAATACGAGGAAGCGGCCCGGATACTCACCGCCCCGTTCCCGGTACTCACGTGCCCCGGCAACCACGACGAACGCTCCGCCTACCGCAAGGCCCTGCTCGCGGAGGCGCCCGGCCACGGCCCCGTCAACCGGGCCCACCACATCGGCGGCACCACGATCCTGATGTGCGACTCCACCGTCCCGGGCCATGACGAGGGCCGTCTCGCCCTGGAGACGCTCACCTGGATCGACACCACGCTCGCCGCGCTGCCCGAAGACGCCCCGGCGCTGATCGCCTTCCACCAGCCGCCGATCCGGCTCCACCACCCGCTGCCCGACTCCTTCATGCTCGAAGAGCCCGGAGAACTCGCCGCCCTGCTCGGCGCGTACCCGCAGGTGGCCGCGGTCCTCACCGGACATGCCCACACCTCGGCGGCCTCCACCTTCGGGGGGCGTCCGCTGATCGTCGGACCGGCCGTCACCTGGACCCTGCGCCTGCCCTGGGAAGGCGACGAGCCCGCGGACCGCGAGCAGCCCCCCGGCCTCGCCTTCCACGTCCTGGACGACGACCGACGCCTGACCACCCACTACCGCGTCGTGCTCTGATCCCGACGCGGCGACGCCCGGAGGCACCGTGATCCGCCCCTATGCCGTCGCCGGGTTCCTGGTGGCGATCCTTCCCTTGATCGCCACCCCGGGCGCCAGCCTGGCCCTGCTGGTCCAGCACGTCACCGACACCGGCCGCCGGCAGGCGCTTCCCGTCATCCTCGGCACGGTGACCGGTTTGTACGTCCACGCCGCTCTCGCCTTGGCAGGTCTGTCGGCCCTGGTCATGCATTCGAGCCAGGCGTTCGCCGCCGTCAGGCTCACCGGCGCCGCCTACCTCGTCGGCCTGGGCATCTGGACGTGGCGTTCCGCCTCGGCGGAACGCCACG